>WQYA01000017.1 GCA_009781495.1 Cystobacterineae bacterium | reverse complement strand
CCCATTGGAAACAGCATGCGCGTCTCATTTTTGGACGAGACTCCAAAAAATGGAAATAAGTTAATGTATTATAATTGTATACATTGCGCCCTGCCGCCCGTTAAACCATGCCCGCTAATGTGAAAGACAAAGGGGGAAAAAGAACGCGGCGGAAACAGCAGAGGGGGTTCAGCTGGCAGCGCTAAAAGCACAAGCGGCCCTTCAGAGAATGAAACGATAACTCTGTCCCCAATGCCAACACATGGTTTGAGGGTTTCATTCAGGGAAGGGCGCAAGCATGTGCAATTTTTCTATTTTCCAAGGTTTTCAAAGGCCTTCACGTTAAAGCCGGCTTTTTCAAGTTTGTCCAAGGTTGTTTGAAGTTGCGCCCAATCTTCTTCGAATTGCTTTTGAGCTGCATCGAATTGCTGCAAATCTTCTTCCAATTGATCAGAATTCGTCAGGATAAACAATGGGTCATCTATCCCTTTCTCTATGGAGTCTTTGAGCGTACGGGTGCTTTCAATGAGATGGGAGGTACTGTCCATAACGGCCGTGCATTGATTCAAAAACTCTTCATAGTTAAAAATGGTGACGGGATTTCCTTTAGAGTCCATCATGGACACTTCTATGGAAATGCCGGCTTTTTTAAGTTCCTCTAAATCACTGTTCAATTTCGATAAATTTCCGTCAAGCTCATCCAAATCGTTTCCTAATTCACTCAATTCCTTCTTGGCCAAATCCGGATTCCCTATCCATGTTTTTATTTTGCTTGGGATATCGTCCATCCAAGCTCTTATTTTGTTGGCGCCGGCCATTACATTTTGCACATGGTTGACAAGGCCTCGTACAAACGTCTTAAATTTTTCTGTGGCGTTTTTAATATCGTCTATAAGTTTTTTAACCTTAGCGGCCAGTTCTTTAACGAGCCGTCCTGAAAAAAGATCGCCGATGGCTTTGAAGAATTTTCCAATGGAATTCCAAATATTTTTGAAGAAGTTGCCAACGGCGTTGAAGGCTTTCTTAAAAGCATTGCCCACTTTTTTGAAGGCGTCTTTCAGTTTTTGCCAGAAACTTTTCTTCTTTTTCTTCACAGGCGTTGAAGCCGGCAAAGGCGCCGCCGGCTTCAAGGTTTCAAGCAGGGTTTTTTTGGACTGAATTTGAGCAGCATCAAACACATCCGGGGTTTTCAGTGTGTTTTGGACGGATGCATTGACGGGGTTTTTCACGGGTTCCTGCAGAGGTTTCTGCAAAAGTGCAAGCTGCGTTCGGTAATTTTTCAGGAAATCTGTTTTCATTGTGTTCTTTCGCTTCAAAAGGAATCAATTCAAATGGAATCAACCAACATGGAAACAATATATGCAAAAACAGCTCCAAAAAATTTTACTTTAATTTAAATGGGTTATATTTATACCCCCCATTTATTTTTAGAGCTAGGCATCTCAAAATGAGACGGTTGAGAGCCATTGCTTAGAGTGTCTGAGAGGGGGCTTATATCCACAAAAGCCAGGGTAGGGGGGCAAGCGCTGTGAGGGTTTAACCGGCTTGGCTTGTCCCCTCACTTTTGCTTCCCTGGCAACTTCCCAACGAAAAGTTTTTTAAGCTAAGGTATACCCATGGATATAGTTGTTGATGTTAAGTGAGATAAATGTTAACTTAACAAAGATTTTAAGACTTTACATACAGTAATGTAATCTTGAAATTTTTAGTTTTTATTTCAACCAGGAGGAGGGTGTCTTGAAGAAAATATTTTTATTTGCTGGGTTTTTGCTGTTGACGGGTTGTATGAGTACGGGTTCAAAATCGGCAAAAACGGCGGCAACCGGTTCCGCCGGCGGAGCCAATGCGCAGGGAGCCAATGAAGGGCTGGAAAGGTGTGAGGAGGCGCTTGGCACCATGGCGGTCATTGAAGACGTCCATTCCGGTTGGTACCGTACGCTCAACGAGCACAAACTGGGTTCAACTGTGCCGGTACTCAAATTGTTGGCGCAGCAATCCAACTGTTTTGTGGTTGTCGAGCGTGGCCGCGCCATGAACAGTATGATGCGGGAACGCTCCTTGGCCAATTCCGGCGAGCTTCGGCAAGAGTCCAATTTCGGCAAGGGACAGATGGTGTCGGCTGACTTTTCGCTCAATCCTTCCATTACTTTCAGCAACCAAAATGCGGGGGGGGTGGGAGGCGGTGTTTCGGGCCTGCTGGGCAGCAGCAGAAGAACGCAAGTGCTTGCCAAGGTGGCCGGCAGCGTCAACTTCCAGGAAGCCAGCACACTGCTGACGCTGGTTGACAACCGCTCCGGCGTACAACTGGCTGCCGCTGAAGGCAGCGCCAAAAATACCGACGTCAGTGTGACGACGGCACTCTTCGGCAGCAGGGCCGGCGGCAACCTCGGCGGCTATTCCAATACCGCTGAAGGCAAACTCATTGCTGCTGCGCTTACGGATTCTTTCAACAACCTCGTCATCGCGGTACGCAACTATAAAATGCAAACCGTCAAAGGCGGCCTCGGCACCGGTCGCGGCGGCTTGCAGGTGCAGCCGCAATAGCCTAAAACCCTATAGAATAAGGGGCTAAAGCAGATAAATCTCCTTCTGCTTTAACCCCCCCCATAGGGTGTGGCCTGCCCCCTCCCCAAGCGCTTCCCATTCAGAAGACGCCTTGCCCTAGGGCTTAGACGGGTTCACAGTTGAAGCGAGTGCAGCCAGACGTCTCCTTGTCCCATTGGAGGGGGGGTTAGCAGCTAAACCTCCCTTAGCCCCAGCTGGATTGCCCTCCCCATTTCTCCCCGTGTGTCGCAGCAGCTCAAGTCAACCTTCGCCCGCTCTCTTCAAAGCCAAGGCAGAAAAAACAACAAGGGCTCAGAGAACAGCTGAAACATGGCGTTAAATGTGGCAAATATGGCTACAACATGCTGCCCCAGCCCGCCTGCTCGCTCCTTGCCGTCTGTATCGCCTCCCTCCCCCTTGCTGCCTTCGCCCAAGTCTCTTTCCCTGAGCTCAGTGATGCCCGCGGCTATGCTGCCGCCCATATGTCCCTCGCTGTCTCCCGCGGTACCCAGGCCCTCTATGGAAACCCCGCTACCCTCTCCTTCGACGAGCGTTTTGAGATGGAACTCTCCGGCGCCATGGACTTTACAAAAAATTCCTATAAATTCGCCGGCCTGGGCATCGCCAACAGCAAACTGGGCCCCGTGGCGCTGGCCTCCAGCTATCACCTGCTCAGCCTGGGCCCCCCTGGAGAGCGCAGTATGGCCCATTTCCTGACGATGGCTGTGGCCATACCCATTGCCGAAATTTTCCACATCGGCCTCTCCGGCCAACATCTGATTTTCGGCCCTCAAGACGCCTACCTCTTTAACCTTAATGTCGGCATAGGCATTAACTTAATGGGAATGTTCAACATCTCCCTCTCCGCCCACAACCTTTTCAGCCACTCCAGCGTCAACATGCCCCGCTGCTTTGCCCTCTCCAATGCGCTGATTATACCGAGAGATGATCATTCGGAGTTGATGAGGTTTACGCTTGAAATGCGCGGCAATGTCGACAGCCATAAACCTGGGGTAATGCTGGGCACAAGCCTGGAGTATCTCTTCATAAAAGAGATGACCCTGCGCTTCGGCTATGCTTATGATCACGTCCAAAGGGCCAACCTCCTCGGCGTAGGCGCAAGCTATGCTTCAACCTATGGCGGTGTGGACTTAGGCTACCGTTATACCTTTAACAAAGCCCATAACCATGTCCTCGCCCTCACGGGACGCCTCAACATGCCCCCCTATGACTAAGCTATGGGGAGGGAGATAGGGTAGAAGAGTGGAAGGCTAGACGCTCAGAGGAGGGGGATAAATTGGGAGGCGGGGGCGCTGCGGTTGGCGACGAGTTGGAGGATGTCAATGCTGAACTGTTGGAGGAATTTGGCTGCGCCGGGGTAGCTGTTCCCGCCATTTTCATAGCCCCAGTTGAGGATGTCCTGGGCTTTGGCGTTGGGGTATTTTTTCAACCATTGGCCTGCTGCGCATGGCGGCGGCATTGGGTTGGGGGGTATTGGGTTTGGCGCGCCCGGGCGATTTTCAAGGTTGCTGGCCGACGGGGTAGAGGCGGGAGGGGTATCGGGGTTGAGGGGCTGAGCAGGCAGGGTATTTGCAATAAAATGAGAGGCGGGGGCGCTGCGGTTGGCGACGAGTTGGAGGATGTCAATGCTGAACTGTTGGAGGAACTTTTCAGCGCCCGCATAGGTATTTTGGCTATGGGCATAGCCCCAGTTGAGGATGTCCTGAGCTTTGGCGTTGGGGTTTTTGGAGAGCCAGAGTTGGGCGGCATTGGGTAGGGGTAGAGGGGGGCTACCGGCAGGGGCCAGGCTCGGGGGGGTTGCCCCGGTATGGGCGCTCAAGGCATCGTCGGATAGGATTGTCATAAAACGCATGAAATTCCTCTGTATTTTATTTGAAATTATCGCCCCTAAACCTCCCCACACTGACATTATCCCGTTCAAACCTACAAAGTTGCGCAGACTACGTAAAAAGGATGAGTTATGCGCTAAACCATTTAAAACATTAGAGTTAATTTTTTATTTTTTTCCATATAGGCCCCTTTTTCGTTTTTTCGCGGGCCCCAGAGGGGTGCAGGGAGTCCCTCTTTTATTTCTGGAGCGGTTTCCCGTTGAAGTGGGGGCAGGGGGCTAAAGGCGTTTTTTGTCAACTGCCCGGTTAGGGTTGAGATTATTTAGGCAGGGGCCTATTTGTTCGGTTGACCCTGGGGGAGGTTTTCAGTTAGGAGCGCAGGGCGACGTGGCGGCCTTAGCTCAATGGTAGAGCACTGGATTGTGGCTCCAGGGGTTGCCGGTTCAAGCCCGGTAGGCCGCCCATCCTTCGTTTGAGAAGGGTTAGAGTGGGTTAGCGCCCATAGCTCAGCTGGATAGAGCATTGGCCTTCGAAGCCAAGGGTCGCAGGTTCGAATCCTGCTGGGCGCGCTGGGGCAAAATGAGGGCCCGAAGGCAAACCGCTGGGGAGCGTTTTTTTCAAAGCACCTTCCCAACACGCAAGAGGAAGAGGGGCCTTCGCTCTATTCCAAGACGGGTTTTCGGATGCAGTCTTTGACATGCTCCGCCACATAGGGGTTGCCCGCTGCGTCTATGGCAATGCTTTCAGCTGAAGTTTTCTCCTCGAAGGGTGCGTATGGCGCCAAACCTCGCCTCAAGAGGACTCAAACTGTACAACGCCAGGCTGGGGTATACACCCCCTCATCGCCCGGTTTCGCGTCGTCGCCGCCATTACAAAAAAACCCGGAGGACAGTCACCCTCATTGCCTCAAAAGTTTTTTGCGCCTTTAGCTGCCCCCCCCCATGGCATTCCTCCCTCCCTGCCCCCATAGCTGTCCCCCCACCCCCTATGGCTACCCCCATAGGGGAGGGCTTAGCGTATACACGCCCCTAAATGGCCTTCGTCTACCCCGGCATTGGAGGTGTTGCAGTTGTCGTGGAGGTGTTTGGGCCACAGGGCGCTGCGGGAGAGGCCGTTGCTGTTTACCCTTAGGGCGGCTACCTCCCCGCGCGTACCCACCAGCCAGAGGTTATTGCCCACCAACAGGGGTTGCGCCGTGGGGGAAATGGAAATGCCCGTATATTGCCCCCACAAATAGAGCAAAGTTTCGGCCTCAAAGGCCCAAACCATGCCGTTGGTGGTGACGACATAAACCTCGGCAGGGCTGTCCCCCACAGGCTCCCCCAACAGAGGGCTACCCACAGGGGGGGAGGAGAGGAGGCCAGTAGAGCTTAAAGGGGGGCTATCCATATCACTGCGGAAAAGTTGGTAGGTGCTAGGGCCTGTCTGTACAACCGCATAAGCCCGCCCCTCCGCGTCTATGGCGGTCGGACTCCAAGCCTGGCCCGGCTGGCCCACTGGAGTCTCCGTTGCGCCATTCCAGACAAGCAAACCCACGCTGTCGGCCTCCGCCCGCCCGCTGGCCCAAACCCTGTCGTCGGCGCCCAAGGCAAGGGCGTTGGGCCTCATGGAGAGGGCAGCCTCCGCGCCGGCCGACTGCCAGTTGTTGCCTTCAAAGGCCCAAAAACCGAGGTATGGGACGCCGTCGCGCCCATAGCTGAACACCCCCTGCCCCCCTTTGCCATTCCATGGGGGGGCCAAGGAGAGGCCGTCGACAAAGGGCATAGGGGAGGGGTTATGGGGGTTACACCGTAGAGAGGGGCTAGCCGCATGGGGGGCATAGGCCAGCATACGGCTCATCCCCGCGTTGGGGCTGTTAAGGGGGGCAGCTAAAACCCACCCCTCGTCCATAGCCTCCGAGTTAGCCCAGTCTATGAGGCTTAGCCCCCTGTTATAACGGGCCTCGCTGTCCACTAAGTCGTGCTTGCAATCCATGTCGTCGGCATATACCCAGCTGCTCAAACGCACCAAAGCGAGGCGGGGGCTCTCCCTCCCCTCCGGTCCCCCCCCGTCCAAGGCTACCGCTATGCGCCCACTGCCCCCCAGGGCTACCATGGGGCCCTGTACGGCGCCTATATTCGAATACGAGTACCCCCATTGCCTGCAATTTTTGTCCATGTAGTAGAGGGCATTGTGAGTGGGGCCTTTGCCTGGGGCCCCCACGGCAAATGTTATATATTCCCCCGCTAAAACCGGCGCTTGGGTGACGCCCTCGTCCACCACCGCCGGCCTCCTGCACCTTATCCGCGTTATGTAAACGGCCCTCGTGGCAAGGCCAAGGCTGTTTCTGTTGTCGAGATTGTCATAGACGGTAACGCCATAGGTTACTTGAATGCTGCTGTTGCCGATGTGCTGCGGGTCATAATCCACGTCCAAAGGCAGAAAAATGTCCACACAGGGGCCATTTTGGACAACGTTTTCCATGGGAATGGAGGGCACGGCCACATTCTGCACCCAGGCCTGCATGGATTTGAGGCCGCTGCCGTTGTCTATCACCTCGCTCGTATCCGGACATATGCTGAAAGTCTCCCCGGCGATGGCATGCAGCGGCACATTTACCCGGTAATTACCGAAGGGGGGTAGGGTATCCATGTTATAGCTTCGTTTCCTTGCCCCCTCCCTCTCCCCCGTCTGGGGGTGTGCCCCCGCTTGTAGGTATAAGTCAAAGGGCCCTTCTGTTAAACCCCACGTATAGCCTGTGTTAAAGCTACACACCCATTTAAACTTATAGGCTCCTAGGGGGTATGCTTCACAGGCGCCCTCCCACTTCCCCTCGCTTTCTGCCCATGCCTCCAGCCCTTCCCCGGCCCCGCTACCCTCTGCCACGGCCTCTAGCTCAAACCCCCTCCCGTGCAGCCACATAGGCACCCCTTCCGCGTCCTCCAGCGTCAAGAGTTTCTCCCTCTCTTTGTCGAGGGGGTCCCACGCCACGGCCAGCTTTTTAAGGCCGTCCTGTACCACCTTCCAGCTGGTTAGGCTAGGGTAGCTTAGGGGCTCCACCGGGGGTTCTACCGGGGGCTCCACTGGGGGCTCTACGGGGGGTTCTACCGGGGGCTCTACGGGGGGTTCTACCGGGGGGGTTAGCTTCTCCGGCTTCTCCCTACAAACCCCCCTCCCTTTGTTTGCCCAATAGTCCTCTATATAACAGGAAGTGCCCTCAGGGCATTCCTCGTTGGAGGTACAGGTGCCTGCGGCGATGTTGGTGTTACAGGCCCATAAGCCCATAGCCCCCATAGCCCACCCGCAAAGGCGTCTTATGGCATTTTTGGCTGTTTGCATGTTTTCCTCAAGTCCATAAACCTACGAAAGAGCCCCCCTCGCCCCCGCCGGCATATTCGTTCTGTAGGCTTAGTTTTGACGCTTACATCAGCAACAGTTTATCTTCAAACAGAAGGGGGTGGCATGAAAAATTTTTCAAGCAGCATGAATTTTTTCAAAAACAGAGGGGTTGGGTTTTTTTTGAGAGAGGAGGCGGGGTTTAGGGGGGTGGGCCAGGGTTTTAAGTCTGAAAAGTTGCAGGGGGGTGAACAGTCTGGGTTGACAGCCCTCAAGGACTTCAATAGACCCGCTGCGGTTAGGCGGGGAGCGTAGCTCAATTGGCAGAGCAATGGACTCTTAATCCATCGGTTGTGGGTTCGATTCCCTCCGCTCTCATATTTAGAAGGGCCGCGGTTAGCGGTTGATTTTTTTGGCCCGTTGGGAGTGGGGCAAGTGGCGGAACTGGTAGACGCGCCAGACTTAGAATCTGGTACCGGAAACGGTGTGAGGGTTCGAGTCCCTCCTCGCCCAAGGCAGTTTTATTTTTGTGCCAGGCAGAGGCAGGAAGCGAGGACAAATGAAGGCGGAGCTTCAAGAGATATCCCCCATTGAGAGCAGGTTTTCCATAGAGCTAGAGGCCGAGAAGGTAAAGGAGTTGTTAGAGAAGGCCTATGTCCAGTTAGCGAAGAAGGTAAGCGTTCCCGGTTTTAGGGCGGGCAAGGTGCCGCGGCGCATATTGGAGCAGCGTTTTCGCACGCAAGTGGAAGCCGACGTGGTGCGGGACTTAGAGTGGCTGGGCTATATGGAAGCCCTCCGTACGCATAAGGTAGATGTGGTAGGCAACCCCCACTGGGTACATGGTGTTTTTAACCCTCAAGAAACCTATTCCTTCGTTGCCCGCGTAGAAGTACGTCCCAAGCCTCAGCTGGAAGTCTACAAAGGGTTGCCGCTTTCTTTTGTGGAGGCGGTGGTTTCCGAGGAAGACATTGAGAAGCAGCTTGAGAAGATGCGGCTTGGGCGTGCCCGTTATGAGGAGGCCAAGGGGCGAGAGGAAGTCCGTTTAGGCGACAGGGCCGTGGTAGACTTTAGTGCAGACATAGAGGGCAAGCCATTTAAGGGCAGCGAAGGCCAGGGGATTTCAGTAGACGTGGTGCAAGGGGAGTTAAGCTCTGGCCACATGCCCCAATTGGAAGCGGCCAAGTTGAATGAGACATGTGAATTCAAGCATATTTTTGGAGAGGACGCTCCGGAGGCGTCGCTGCAAGGGAAGACGGCGCAGTTTAAGGTAACGGTGAAAGCCATTCACGAGAGGCAGCTTCCCCTGCTTGACGATGCGTTTGCGGTTTCGTTGAATTGGGAGGTGAAGACTTTGGAGGAGCTTCGCGTGCGCATGCGCGAGGGCATGGAGAGAGCGGAGCGTCGGCGGCTTGCAGCGGATTTTCGCACCCAAGCTGTTGAGCAGTTGATTGAGAGAAACCCTCTGGAGGTGCCCAACTCCATGGTGGAGCGCGGCATTGACTGGATGATGGAGGGGGCGTTGCGCTCCATAGCGCAGACAGGGGTGGACCCGAGAACCCTGCAAATGGATTGGTCCGGCATACGCGAAGAGATGCGTCCCAAGGCTGTGGTGGAGGTGAAGGGCCAGCTGTTGCTGGGGGCCATTGCGAAGGCCGAGAATTTAGAAGTGGGTGAAGTGGATTTGGAAGCCAAGTTTAAGGAGCTTGCAGAGGACAGCGGTTTGGAGCTTTCGCAAGTCAAAAAACAATTTGCGGATGCGGCGCAAAAGCAAGCGCTCTCTCAGGGCATACTCGAAGAAAAAGCGCTCGAATTTTTGAAATTGCATGCCAAAGCCCCTGAGGCCGGATAGGAAAAGACATGCCCTATATTCCCATGCCCCATGTCATAGAGCAGACCCACCGAGGGGAGCGCTCCTATGACATTTACAGTCGCTTGTTGGTAGACCGCATCATCATGCTGGGGACAGAGATTAACGATGATGTTTCCAATGTCATTGTGGCTCAGCTTTTGTTTTTGGAGTCGCAGGACCCCGAGAAAGACATTAACCTCTATATCAATTCTCCGGGTGGCTCCGTGACAGCGGGTTTAGCCATTTATGACACCATGCAATACGTACGTGCACCTGTTTCGACCATTTGCATTGGGCAAGCGGCTTCCATGGCTGCGGTGCTTTTGGCGGCGGGCAAGCAAGGCAAACGTTTTGCGTTGCCGCATTCGCGTATGATGATTCACCAGCCCATGGGGGGGGCCAGGGGTCAGGCCACAGACATTCAAATTCAGGCCGCGGAAATTCAAAGGCTGAAGACGGCCATTTATGAAATTTTGCATCGCCACACGCAGCAGCCCCAGGAGCGGATTGAGAAGGACAGTGACAGGGACTTTTTTATGGGGGCGCAAGAGGCCAAGGCCTATGGTATGATTGACCAAGTTGTTGAGCATCGGCAATGGGTTGAAAGCCCAAATTTGGACAAAGAGTCATTCAAGCCCTAAGTAAATGCTATGGCGAACAAAGGTTTCGGTTCCAATCCAACGTTATGTTGCTCTTTTTGTGGCAAGTCCCAGAAAGAGGTGAAGCGGTTGGTAGCTGGCCCGACGGTTTATATTTGTGATGAGTGCGTAGGTTTATGCCATGACATTATAGCCGAGGAAGTGGAGCGGGAAGGAAGCAAGGACATCAAGCTGCACATTCCGAGGCCGAGCGAGATAAAGGCCATTTTGGATGATTATGTTGTGGGGCAAGAGCGGGCGAAGAAGGTATTAGCGGTTGCCGTCCACAACCACTACAAGCGCATTGAATTTGGAAGGACGGAGGAGGGTGTTGAAATTCAAAAGTCCAACATTTTGCTCCTTGGCCCGACGGGCAGCGGGAAGACTTTGTTGGCTCAGACGTTGGCGCGCATTCTCAAAGTTCCCTTTGCCATTGTAGATGCGACGTGTCTGACGGAAGCGGGCTATGTCGGCGAGGACGTAGAAAACATTTTTGTAAGTTTGCTTCAAGCGGCGGACCACAACGTGGAGCGGGCCCAACGCGGCATTGTCTACATTGATGAGATTGATAAAATTGCCCGCAAGAGTGAGAACCCCTCCATTACGCGCGACGTTTCCGGCGAAGGGGTACAGCAGGCTTTGTTGAAGCTTATAGAGGGGACCATTGCGAATGTTCCGCCCAAGGGGGGGCGCAAGCACCCTCAACAAGAGTTTATGCAAGTAGACACCACGAATATTTTGTTTATTTGTGGGGGAGCCTTTGGTGGTTTAGAGCAGATTATTGAGCGCAGGCTAGGGGGGCGTTCCATGGGGTTTGGCTCGGAGCCGAAGTCCAAGGGCAACCGTTCGAATTCGGAGCTTTTGCGTTCGGTTGAGCCGGAGGATTTTCTAAAGTTTGGAATGATTCCCGAGTTTATAGGCCGTCTGCCCGTGACGACCAGCCTAGAAGAACTGGATGAACAGGCCTTGGTTTCCATTTTGGTGGAGCCCAAAAATGCGCTGACAAAACAATATAGGCGTTTATTTGAGATGGATGGTGTGGTGTTGAATTTTACAGAAGGGGCTTTGCAGGCTGTTGCGAGAGAAGCCATTTTGCGAAAAACGGGTGCACGTGGGTTGAGGGCCATTCTTGAGAAAGCGATGTTGGAAACCATGTTTCATTTGCCGTCACGCAAGACGGCCAAGGAAGTTTTGGTTTCCGAAGAAACCATTCTAAAGCACAAAGAACCTGTTGTGGTTTATGCGGCTTCTGAAGTGGTTGACGAGGAAGTTGCCTAGCCCCTCTGCGCAAGTGCCGCCTCATTTTTTGCCAGTCGGCTGTTTGTGACATAAGCCATTCCATGGAGGAATTATGTCGCAGGAAAGAGAATTGCCGAGCCTTCCGTTGTTGCCGTTGCGAGACATTGTGGTTTTCCCGCGTGCGGTGACAGTGCTCTATGTGGGGCGGGAGAAGTCCATTGCTGCCTTGAGCGTTGCTCAACAAAGAGGTGAAGAAGGCAAAGCGAGAATTATTCTTTCCGCGCAGAAGAAGGCCAAGACGAGCTTGCCGACAGAAGATGAGATTTTCCAAATAGGCACGGTTGCGCAAATTCTTCAATTGATACCCATGCCGGATGGGACGATGAAGGCTTTGGTTGAGGGATTGGGACGTTGTCGGATTCTTCAATTTCTTGGCGGGGAGACGCATTTCGAGGCGCAATATGAGCCTTTATTAGAAGAGGAGGAGACGGGTGTTGAAATAGAGGCATTGATGCGCTCGGTGCATGCCACTTTTGAGAGTTTTGTGAAGCTCAACAAACGCATTCCCCCCGATGTTCCTCAAAAAGTGAAATCCATCCAAGAGGTGTCTGCTTTGGCGGATACCATTGTCGGCCAACTTTCCATTAAGCTTGCCGACAAACAAGGGTTGCTTGAAATTCTCAACCCGACGCACCGACTGGAGCGGGTACTTGAGTTGATGCAGGGAGAGATTGAGATTTTGCAGGTGGAGAAAAAAATCCGCACGCGGGTCAAAAAGCAGATGGAGAAGACCCAAAAGGACCATTACCTCAACGAACAGATGCAGGCCATTCGCCGGGAGTTGGGTGAGGAGAACGAAGAGAAGAGCGAAGTTGAAGAATTGGAAGAGCGCCTGAGCAAAGCGCGTCTAAGCCCTGAAGCCAAAGAGAAGATACAGCGGGAGCTGAAGAAGTTTGCACTCATGGGCCCCATGAGTGCGGAGGCGGGTGTTTTAAGAAACTATATTGATTGGGTATTGGCCTTACCGTGGCAGCAAGAAACCGCAGACAACCTGGACATTGTGCATGCGCAGGGCATTTTGAATGAAGACCACCATGGGCTGGAGCAAACCAAGGAGCGTATTTTAGATCATCTCGCCGTACAGGCTTTGGCTGGGAAGATGCGAGGCCCCATTTTGTGTCTGGTAGGTCCGCCCGGAGTAGGAAAGACTTCGCTTGGGCGTTCCATTGCGCGCGCTCTCTCGCGGAAGTTTGTACGTATTTCCTTGGGGGGGGTTCGTGATGAGGCCGAAATTCGAGGGCATCGGCGCACCTATGTGGGGGCGATGCCTGGGAAAATCATCCAGGCGATGAAGAAGGCTCAGGCGAGCAACCCGGTGGTGTTGTTGGATGAGATTGACAAGATGTCTTCGGATTTTCGTGGAGACCCTTCGGCTGCGCTTCTTGAAGTTTTGGACCCTGAGCAGAACGGGGCTTTTAACGATCACTACCTTGAATTGGACTATGACTTGTCGCGCGCCTTGTTTGTGTGCACAGCGAACAATGCGCATGCCATTCCGAGCCCGCTTTTAGATAGAATGGAACTCATTCGGATTGCCGGCTATACGGATGAAGAAAAGATGGCCATTTTGAAAAAACACTTGTTGCCCAGGCAACAAGAGGCCAACGGGCTTGGCAAGGCAGACATTTGTTTTGAAGATGCTGCTTTGAAGACACTTATTCATGGCTATACGCGAGAGGCAGGCGTACGCTCCTTGGAGAGAGAGATTGCCAGAACTTTTCGAAAACTGGCCCGTATTGTTTTGCAAGAAGGCGTGCAGCCGCACCGTCTTGGGAGCAAGCGTTTGTGCGAGTTGCTGGGTCCTCAGAAATTCACCAAAGCGCGCAGAGAAAGTTTGAACCAAATAGGCATTGTCGCCGGCCTGGCTGTAATGGAGAGTGGAGGGGATGTTTTATTGACGGAGGCTGCGGTGATGCCGGGGAAGGGGAAGCTGATTATTACAGGCCACCTGGGAGAAGTCATGCAAGAGTCTGCCCAAGCGGCAATGACTTATGTGCGGACGCGAACCCGGCGTTTTGGGATAGACGAGAAATTTTTGGAACATTCTGACATTCATGTCCACGTTCCAGAGGGAGCCATTCCCAAGGATGGGCCTTCTGCGGGCGTTGCGCTTGTGACGGCCATGCTGTCTGCTTTGGCGCGCATACCTGTGCGCAGCGATGTGGCGATGACAGGTGAAATAACACTGCGTGGGCGTGTGCTTGCCGTTGGAGGCGTCAAAGAGAAAATATTGGCTGCACACCGTGCAGGCATTCGTTGCGTGTGCATTCCGAAGAGCAACCGAAAGACGCTTGAAGAGCTACCGAGTTATGTACGCAGGGGCATGAAATTTTATCCCGTTGAATATGTGGATGAAGTCTTGCAGGTTGCTTTGGTTTTGGCAGAAAACACAGCCCGGTTTGAGCCGATGGATGCACGAGGACTTCAAGCGCCCATTCCGAACTAGGGCCTGACAACACTGCCTCGGGCCCACCCAACCGAGTGACAAAGAGCGCGCGCACTATGGACTCCGAACCCAAAATCGAAACTCAAACCCCAACCGCTAAACCCCGGTTGCCTGAGCGCATACAGAAGGCGGCGGTGCCCATTCAACGCACCTATACAAACTGGCGAGACTGGTTGAAACAGCGCCCATGGGTGTTGGATTTTGGATTTTTCTTTTTGGGTTTTTGTTTTGACTTGTTGCTTTTGAAAAGCATTGACTCCCTACCCATGCTGATTCACCAAGGCAGCTATGTATTGCTGTTGGCGGTGTTGATTTTGTTGGATCATCATTATTGCCTGGCACAGGCATTACCGGAGGGGTGGTGGGGAAAGTTACTTTCCCGTAGAGACTGGGTTATCCATTTTTTATTTGGGACTTTATTCAATGCTTTTTTCGTTTTCTATTTTCGGGCTTCGGTTGTTTCTTCGCTGAGTTTTTTCATTTTCATTCCGCTTTTGGCTTTGGTGTTGGCGCTCAACGAGTTGCCCTTGTTTCGCAACTTAGGCCCGTTGATGCGCATGGCCTTATGGAGTTTCACCTGCACCTCTTTTTGGGCCTATTTGTTGCCTTTGTTGTTTGGATTTCTAAGCGCCTGGTTGTTTGTATTGGCCGTTTTTCTGTCCACAGCTTCCGTGTTGGGGTTGTGGTACCTCTCCTTGCGTTTCACCGCAGACGCCCAATGGAATTTTTGGAGGGCGGTTGCGCCAAGCCTTGGCGTGCAAGTGCTTTTGCTGTTGCTCTATTTTTCTGGAGTTGTGCCGCCCGTGCCTTTGTCGCTCAAGTGGATTGGCGTCTACCACGATGTGCGCAAGCCTGACGGGACGGAGCTTCTTTATGTCCGCGATGGGTTTCGTTTTTGGGAGCATGGCGCGCAGACGTTTTTGGCAAGGCCACAGGACAGGTTGAATGTATGGATGCGTATTTTTGCGCCCAAGCGGTTTAGGGACGACATTTATGTTGCTTGGCAGCATAAGGATGAGCAAGGGCAATGGGTGCGTACCGACCGTATTCCTTTGCAGTTGAGCCATTCCGGACAGAGGGGTTGGACGGGCCACACCTATAAAGTCAACTATGGGCCCGGCGAGTGGAAGGTGGATGTGTTGACAGCGGATGCCCGTTTGTTGGGGAGTATTGAAATAACTGTACTCCCGGACAATTCCACTCAACCTCGCGAGTTTTCCCTAGACAAACGCTAAAGCCCCCCCTTCCTCTTTCATCTTTTTGGATGGGGCCGCAGAATGTGCTAAGCAAGGGGCATGTACAAACGTTTCTTCCTATATGCGGCGTTGAGTTTTGTGCTTGCTTGCACAGTGAAAAAGATTCCAGGCACAGAGTTGAGCGATACAGAGAGCAACCGAAGTTTGCTTGAAATGCTCGACGAGTTTCGACGAGCGACGGAAGACAAGGATGTTGAGCGCATTGTCCAGTTGCTGGACGCGTCTTTTGCGGACGATGGGGGCACAGCGGACATGGCGGACGACATGGAATATGCCAATGCCAGAGAGAAGCTGCAGGAGCGTTTTTCTCGGATAAACAATGTGCGGCTGCAAATGAGCTTCAAAAAACTGGAGCGCTCCAAGTCAGAGTCAGACATCTATTTGGTTTCCTACAGCTACATGCTGAGTTTTTCTCTGGGTGACAAGAGCATGCAGGATTCGGATGTGAAGCAGATGCGTGTGAGAAAAACCAAAGACGACCGTTGGCTGATTCTCAGTGGCATTTAGGGAGGGATCCTAGGGGAGGGGGGAGGTTTTATTCTCAACACCTCTTGAGCGAAGCGCTCCATAACGGGGATTTCGCCGAGGAGGATTTTGAGGCCTTCTTTGCGGATGAGGTATTCGCCCATAGGTGCCAGGAAGCCAAGGCGTTCCGGGAGGCAGAGGGAGAGGGAGCCGCTGACGGCGCGTAGGGTTTTATTCCCGAGGGGGGAGAAGAGGAATTCGCCCTGGTTGAGGAGCATGGAGCGTACATATGGGTTATCGGGCTCATTTGAGAAGCTGAGCACCTTCGTTTCGAAGTTATATACCGAATATTCCACGAAGCCGAACCAGCTGGGGTCCACCTTTTTAGGGCCGATGCTATGGATAAGGGGTTTAGGGAGATAATGGATGCGGCGGAGGAGGCGATTTTTTTGGAGGTGGGATTCAAGGACGCGTATGGCCTGGAGGGAGGGGTGGTATTGCAGCAGGAAGGGGGGATAGCGCTTGTCCGCGAAGCTGGTTTCTATCTCCTCCAATGTAGCGTTGAGGAGGTGTTTGAACTCAAATTTCATAGGGTGAGGCTTGTTGTCCTAGGAGGTTAGAGAGAGACGACATAGAGGGGCTGGGCCGAAAACTCAGCAAAAAAAGGTGTTAGGGGCACAAAAAAGGGGGTATTTTATAGGTAGTTGAGGGGGGGCCATGGAGACTTTGGGAGGCAGCAGTTGAAAGCCGCTTGGGTTTCATGGGGGGCTTTGTATACAATAAGCTCTTAGGGCTGGAGGATTTGAGGTTAAAGAGGGGCGAGGCGGGGAGAAGCGTGGGAGAAGAGAGAGATGCGAAGTGAAGCGAAGGGGTTGTTTGGCCTGGGCCTATGGGCAGCCATAGGGCTTGGGGTGTTGGCTTGTCAGGAGTTTTCGAAGGATTCTGCGCGTCAGGCCTTGCCTGAAAAGGAGGCGGCAGCGGGGCGCCGTTCTTTGAAGGATGCTGCTGGGCCGAGTTTACAAGCAGAGGACGTCACCTCAGAGCACCACAAGCTGCCCAGGTTGCCGCGCACGCGTTTGAGTTTGGAGGGTCGTTTTTCGCGTCAAGCGGAGGTGTTTGAGGTTGAGATAGCCGGCACGCCGGAGTCGATTACGCGGGGGTTAATGTGGCGAAAGTCTCTGGGGTCGCGGGAGGGGATGTTGTTTGTTTTTGGGCAGGAGAGGGAGCAGGTTTTTTGGATGAAGAACACGCTGGTGGGATTGGATTTGGTATTTATTTCGGGTGAGCAAAAGGTGCTAGGGACAATAGAGCGCGCCACGCCATTAAGTCTCAACTCTTTAAGCATAGGGCATCCCAGCCTCTATGTACTGGAGATACCAGCGGGGACTTGTGCAAGGCTGGGGATAGGCATAGGCTCCAAGGTAAGTTGGGAAGCCTGGTAGCCCTTCTTTTCGCCGGAGGGGGGGGGAATAGGGTGGGAGAGCGGTTATTCCTGGGTACAAAAGAGCGAAGAGCTGATGCCGTCGCAGAGGTCAGAAGTGGAATCGCCGTCACAAGCTCGCATCAACTCGTGGCAGGCATATTTGGTTTTTGAGTCATTGGCCTTGCAGGCGCTTCCTTCGCTGGAGCAGCGTTCGGTGCAATAGCCTCTGGCTGGGGCGCTGTCCGTGGTGGCGCCTGGGTTAAATTTGGCATCGCGCACACAGGCCAAGTCCTCGCATTCAGGAACCCCCAAGGAGACGATGGCTACGGTGACGTTGCCTCCTTTGCTGCTTGTGGACATGTCTTCGAGGTTTTTTTTGGCTTCTTTTTCAAGGAGTTCAACGATTTTCCCATCATCTCCTCGTTTGATAAGCACGCAGGGTGTTCCCAAATCGCTGGTAGTTGGGCAAGCCATGGCCAGGGGGAGGAGCAAAATGACGAAATAGAGTGGAATTGTCTTTGACTTCATAGTCTATCCTTTTATGACAACGGGGGCATAAATGGAACCCTCTTAGGTGTGCATAGGAAACTTAAGTTAGCATAGATAAAAATTGTGTCGACTTGTTGCTGTGAAAGACAAGTCCCGCTAAAGTCCTTCGTGTTGGATATATCCTTTTGCTTCGCGGTTGCGCGGAAATGGAGCGTGCTTTTGAATCAAATGACAGTGCTTTTGAGCCAAACGACAAAGACAGTCACCATCTGCTGTCTGCTTGGGTTTCTCTGGGGCGCCCATACCCGAGCACAAGAGCTAGAATCTCCGGGGACGCTTGACTTCTCAGATCTGGAAGAACAGCCGCCGCCGCCCTCCCCGTCGCCGCCTGCTGCAGTGGTCTTGCCTCCACAAGAGGCTTCGGAAAGCGACAGGCCTGCGCTGGTTCGTTCGCCCAACATCATCCAATCTGACCGAGTGCGAAGCGTGCAGAAGAAGCTTTATATGAAACGCGGTCGATTTGAGTTGGCCCCCTATATTGCTTTCTGCGTAAATGACCCCTTATATACGAAGTGGGGCGGCTCCATTCGTGCGGCCTATTATTTAGCGGACACATTGGCGATTTCGGCCCGTTTTACATACATCGACATGACGAAGACGGAGGACGTGCGCAAGGCGAAGCGTTTTCTGTCCTCGGCCATTTTTCCTTCGGAGCCGGAGTGGTGGTTGATGGCTTCGGTCGAATGGAGTCCTCTTTATGCGAAGCTGGCCATTTTCAATTCCATTCTCCATTTTGATGCAGGGATTATTGGTGGGGCAGGGATGGTGAAAGCCGCCACCTATAAGGACTTAGGGTTTTTGCCGGCATTTGATGTGGGCGTCAACCTGCGTGTGGTTGTGAAGGATTTTTTGGCTGTGAACGTGGCTTGGGTCAACACTTCATATGTGGATAAGCCTTATGGTCTGAATAAGAGCGGCATTCAAAATGTCCAGATGATTTATGCGGGCCTATCTATCTTCTTCCCCTTTAAGTCGACTTGGAGAGAGGCCGAATGATGCGTGCTTGGTTTATACTTGGAATGCTGATGGCGGCTCCCGTGTTGGCCCAAACGGCAGAGGAGGAGGCCGGTGATGTTTCGGAGATTGACAAAGACGCGAAGGGGCCGTTGAGAGAGCGTGTACGCCCTGTTTCCGGACAGTTTTTCAAGCTGGACGGGCGTTTTGAGTTGAGTCCTGGGGTAGCCTTCTCTTTGAGGGATGCTTTTTTCAACAAATACATATTGGGAGGCCTTTTGGCCTATCATTTCACGGAGGAGCTGGGGCTGGCCCTTCGTGGGGGCTATGCGCTGTCTACCGTTTCTGGGGCGACGCAAGTTTGCGATACGGGGGGTTGTCAAGTGCCGACGCGGCAGAAATTGGAGAGTTTCAGTGCCTATGGCAACATTCGTGTCATGGGGGACTTAGAGCTGCAGTGGGCGCCTATTTATGGGAAAATCTCTCTGAGTGCAGAAGCGTTTTTGCCCTTCAAGCTTTATGTATTCATAGGGCCTGGAGTCGTCATGTATGGCCCACAGGGAGACCTCAAGCTCAGTTTTGGAGGGACGGCAGGAATCGGATTTCGGTTTGCTGCGACGCGTTGGCTTGCTGTGCGCATGGAGTTTCGCGATTTTGTCTATCAAGAACGCATTGGCAGCGATCGTTCCATCCGAAATCAGCTGATGTTTGACTTTGGCCTTTCTTTCTTTTTCCCGACAGGTTCTGACTCATGAGGCTTTGCATGTTGCACAAATATGTCGCCTTCGTTTGTTTGCTGGTTGCTTTTTTAGGTTTTTCAAAAGCCGAAGCTCAGACGTTTCAGGGGATGGACTCACAACCGAAGTCGAAAGCCAAAACAGCGCCCAAGAAGCGTGTTTCAAGCAAAGGCAAGGCGGCGCCAACCCCTTCTGTGCAGGACACGGCACAGGCGCCCACGTCACGCCCAGAAGTGGCTGAGACGCCGTTGCCGGCAACGCCGCCTCCAGCAACGCCGTCCCCCAAAACGCCACCTCTCAAAACGCCACCTCCCAAAGCTTCTGCCGTTGAAGGAGTGAAAGAACCGTCTGGGAAGGGTGCTAAGGGAGGCAAGGGTGTGGATACAAGCTTGCTCCAAGTTGCCATTAACCAATTTAAGGCAGAGGACTATGAGAAAGCTTCGTTGACGGCTTTTGAAATTGTACGCAATCCTCAAATGCTGCCTGTTGCCACAGAAGCCCAATACATTTTAGCCAAGGCGCTCTATCGTCTTGGGCTCTATCATTCTTCACTGTCCCAGTTTTCTGAGATTCTTGCCAAAGGCCCTTCGACGCCCTATTTCAAGAGTGCGCTGGAATGGTTGTTTTTTATTGGAAGGAAGACCGTGAATGAGACGGTGATTCTCGACGAGATTGCGCGCTATTCCAATGTGGAGTTTCCGGAGCGGTTTCGAAGCGAATTTCGCTATTTGTTGGCACGTTATCATTTCCTTCGAGGGAAGGCGCTCGATGACATCAAGGAGACTGCGGAAGCCAATGGGAGTTTTGAAGAGGTGGTTCGCTTGAGTTTGGCGGTTCCCGAGGGGGACCCTTATTATGCTCGGGCGAAATACCTGGAGGGGTTGGCCTATTATCGAGAAGGAAAGCTCACACAAGCCACGGAAGCCTTGAAGGAAGTCATTCGCAAAACGCGCATGGCACAAAGCTCTGTGGATCCCAGCAACCGATCTTTTTTTACACTGCGCGAATTGGCTTTCATGCAGTTGGCGCGCATTCACTATGGCCTTGAGCAAAGCCGAAGCGCCATTTTCTACTATTCAAAAATTGAGCGTGGACGAGAGCAATGGCTCAACTCTCTTTTTGAATCGTCTTGGGCCAGTTATCGCATCGGCCGATATGAGCAAGCGCTTGGAAACCTTATTACTTTGTCTTCGCCCTTCTTCCGTGAAGAATATTTTCCAGAAGCCTTTATTCTCAGGGCCGTCATTTATTTTGAAAATTGCCGTTACCAGGAAGCGCTCAGCATTGTGGATGAGTTTGAAGCCATTTATGGGCCTGTTCAAGAGAAACTGGCGCAGATGGTGTCTTCCAATATGAGCGCAGGAGAATATTACCAGGCCTTGGATGAAATCCAAAAGATGAATCTCAAAAGGCAAGGCTCCAACACAACCAATGAAATTCTCGCTCGGGTTCTCAATCTCGCCCTGACAGACACGGATTTGCGCAAAACGCTGGAGGCCATTGCTGAGCTGGAAAAAGAAGTGGATGCTTTCAGCAACTATGCCGACACCTTCAAATATTCCGAATTGGTGAAGGCTTTAATTGAGTCCATCAAGGGACAGCGTGAGAGGCTGATGAACAAGGCGGGTATTATGGCCAAGGGCAAGCTGGAGCTGGAGCTTTTGGAATTGCGAACCCTCAGTTCCAATGCGCTGCGAATTCGAGTGGATACTGTCGAGAAAGAAAAAATTTATTTGGAACAGCAATTGGCTGAAGGCGGCGCCTTGGATGTTATTCGAAAATATCAATATTCCGTAGCCGTTCCAGATGACTATCTCTATTGGCCCTATACGGGTGAATATTGGCGTGATGAACTGGGTACTTATCGCTATACACTGACCAAAGGTTGCATTAACAAACCATTAACGCCAGCAGCAGAAGCCTCGGATGATTCGTGAAGCAACGAGCGTCTTTGGGCATCATTTTCCTGGTAGTCTTTATTGACTTACTGGGGTTTGGAATCGTCGTTCCGCAGTTGGGCATTTATGTCGACAAATACAAAGGCTCCGCCTTCATGGTGGGGCTTTTGATGTCGAGCTATTCGTTGATGCAGTTTTTGATAGCGCCTCGTTTGGGGAAGCTGTCCGATAAAATAGGCCGCAAACCCATATTGCTCTATAGCCTTGCAGGTTTTGTGGTTGCCAACCTTGTGTTTGCGTTTGCGGATTCGCTGCCCATGCTGTTTGTTTCGCGCCTATTGGCGGGGATTGCGGCAGCCAACATTGCCACAGCCCAGGCCTATATAGCAGACGTGACTTCCGAAGAGCGTCGAGCGCAGGGGATGGCGGTGATAGGGGCTGCTTTTGGCTTAGGCTTCGTATTAGGCCCAGCCCTAGGGGGTCTCCTAGGGGGCCTAGGGGGAAATTTAGCCATAGGGCTTGCGAGCGCTTTTTTTTCTGCGTTGAGTTTTTTATTGGCCCTGTTTTTTTTGGCAGAGATTCCCAAAGCGCAGAGGAAGAGGCGTCGTGGGGAGGGTCGGTGGTGGGTATGGATAAAGCTGCCGGGTTTTGGTTTGGCTTTATTTTTATCCTTGCTCTACACGGCAGCGTTTACGCAAATGGAGACCACTTTTGCGGTTTTTGTTCTCCAGAAGTTTTTGGCGCCCCATGCCCAGCTTGCCGGGGGCCTGTTTCATTTGCACGCCCATGCGGATGCAGCGATGCACCAGCAGGCTTCCCAAAAGGTGGGTTGGTTGTTCACGGCCATTGGGTTAGTAAGCGTATTCATTCAAGGTTTTGCGATTAAACATTTCCGGAAATATTTTTCGGAGAAGGCTTTAATCATAGGGGGGGCAGGGGCAGTGGCCATAGGTTTGGCCTTATTCACCTTACCGACGCGGTTTATATGGATGTATGTGCCTGCCGTGCTCATCGCCTTTGGGGCAGCGCTCTATAACCCCTCGCTATCGGCCTTGGTTTCCAGGTTAGCCCCTTCGGAGAACCAGGGGGAGGCCCTGGGGGCCTATCAGAGTATGGGGGCCTTAGGTCGGATTTTAGGGCCTATTTTAGGTGGATTTTTATATACAAGTTTTGCGCCTTCTGCGACTTACTTTGTGGCGGCAGGGATGGCTTTTTTGGTTTGTCTGGGGGCATGGCGTTTGCCCCGGTTGAAAAGTCATTGAAAAAAGTGGGCAGCACTTGTGGCCTGGCGATGTGCGCGCTATGGAGGGCGGAGTTTGGCGCCTTGGCTGATAAGGGCTTTGTTTGGGAGTAGCAGAACAACATGATTGAAGTGGAATTGGGTGCTGTGTCAGCTCCTTTGGTGGAGTCGGACGTGGTGCAAGCGCAGACGGAGAATGTGAAGTCTGTCATTGAATATGGGCAGCTGGACGCGGATGCTGTGCGCATTGTCCTCCGCCTTCGGCAATATGGTTATGAGGCTTATTTGGTAGGGGGTTGTGTCAGGGACTTGTTGCTTCAGCGTACGCCCAAGGATTTTGACATTGCGACGAATGCCCGTCCCAGACAAATAAGGGCCCTGTTTAGGAATTGTCGTCTCATAGGGCGGCGTTTTAGGCTGGTGCATATTTTTTCCCGGGACGGGAGGATTTTTGAAGTTTCCACGTTTCGTGCGGACCCGGGCACCTCTGCGGACTCGGAGGATTTGCTGATTCGGCGCGACAACGTATTCGGCTCTGCGCAAGAAGATGTTTGCCGTCGGGACTTCACCATTAACGGTTTGTTTTTTGACCCCCTAGCGGCCTGTATTATCGACTTTGTAGACGGCTATTCAGACTTAAAGAAGGGGTTGCTGCGCACCATAGGGGACCCTGAAATTCGGATGAGGGAGGACCCTGTCCGCATTCTGCGCGCCGTACGTTTTGTATGCAAGTTGGGTTTTGAGATTGAGCCGCCCACCTATGCAGCCATGAAGGCGGCAGTTGAAGACTTGCCCAAATGCTCCTCCTCACGTCTTTTGGAGGAGACATTCCGTTTGTTGCGCGGGGGGATTGCGAAGCCTGCCTTGCAGATGTTGATGGCTTTGGATGCCTTGGAGTTGTTGTTTCCGCCTCTGTGGCGTTTTTTGAATGAGGCGACAGAGAGGGAGAAGGAAACCTTTTTTGCCTGCGTTTCGGGTTTGGATGCTTGGCTTTCTGGCGGCAAGGGTTGTAGTGACGCGGTAATTTTAGCCTGTTTAATGATAGCGGTAGCCAACCCCTTCCAAGTGGAGCTTCAAGAGGACAGCATGGAGAAGCTCCAGGGTTTTTTGAGAGAACTGAAGCGGGACATTTGTCTGCCCAAGCGTATGGCAGAGGGTTGCAGAAATTTGTTATTTGTGCAGCGTATTTTGGTTGGGCAACGCAAATACAAAGGGGGCCTGCGCCGGTTTAGGGAGCATGCTTTTTTTGAAGAGGCCATGACGGTGTTTGAAATTTGGAATACGGCCACAGGCCAGTTTTCCGAAGAGTTGAAGGCGTGGAAAGAGGGGCGGGAGCCTGTGCTGAAGACGTCGGCAAGGAAGCCCAAACGTCGCAAGCCTTCGCAAGAGCATTTGCCCAAAGAGCGTTTGCCTGAGGAGGGCCCGGAGATTTGGGACAGTGCTAGCAGGCCCTCGGAAACTCAAATTTGAGTTGGGCCAATGTGGCGCGCAACTCTGAAGGCAAAGCGGCTTCAAAAGACAGTTGTTGTTGCGTCAACGGGTGAGAAAACCGAAGCTCTGCGGCATGCAGAAACAGCCGGGGGCAGAGGGGGGACTTCCCCAAACCATAGCGCTCATCGCCCAGGAGGGGAGCGTCCATGCTGGCCAAGTGGGCGCGTATTTGGTGCATAACGCCCGTAGCAATTTCCACAGACAGCAAGCCATAGGGGCCTTGTTTTTCCAGGACGCGGAATTGGGTATGCGCAGGGCGGGCTTTAGGGGCATAGGGCAGGGCAATTTTAGAGGAGGCCCCCCTTTGTATTAACGGGGAGGAGAGGGTACCTTCAGGGGGAAGGCTACCCCTAGACAGGCATAGGCATAGGTAGCGCTTATAGATAAGCCGTTTAGAAAAAGCCTCACGCATATGTCTATAAACATGTGGGCTACGGGCGGCGATGAGCAGTCCTGAAGTTTCCTTGTCGAGGCGGTGGCACAGTCCCGCTTCAAGCGGGTGGGGGGAGACGTTTGCCTGTGCAGGGTAGCGTGCCGCCAGTGCATTGGCCAAGGTATGGGTTTCGTCTGCGCGCAAGGGGTAGCAGGCAAGCGCCGTGGGTTTGTCGAGGACAAGCAAGGCTTCGTCTTCAAACAGGACACGAAGCGGCAGGGAGGGGTTGGGGATAAGTTGCGCCTGGGCCAACGTCAAGTCCACTTCCAACAAGGCGCCCGGCTCCAGCGTTTGGTTTTTGGCAATGGCGCGCCCCTTGGAGCGGACAGCGCCGGCGGCCAAAAGCCGTTTAACACTGTTGCGCGACAGGCGCAGGGCTTGGGCCAAATAGACGTCGGCGCGTTGCTGGGCAGCTTGGGGGGGGACTTCAAGCTGGGTTTTCACTCCCCGAGCGCCTCATAAACTTCTTCTGCGGTTTGTATTCTGTCGTCGGGCTCCTTATTCATGAGGTGCTGGGCGACTTGCGCCAGTTGGCGGTCCACGGCAGGGTTGACAGCGGCAATGGGCTTGGGTTCCGTTTCAAGGACTTGTCTCCAAAGCTCATAAGGTGTTTTGGCCTCGAAGGGCGGGCGGCCTGCCAGCAACTCATAGAGGATGATGCCCAGCGAATAGAGGTCTGCCCGCGCATCCACATATTCGCCCAGAATTTGCTCCGGCGCCATATAACGGAAGGTGCCGACCATTTTGCCCGTATTCGTCACGCTGGACCTGTCGTCCGAAATGAATTTGGCAAGGCCAAAGTCCATGAGTTTGGCGACGCGCTCTTCATTCACCATAATGTTGGAGGGTTTTAAGTCGCGGTGAATCAACCCGTGCCCGTGGATATGGGAAAGCGCCTGCGTCAGCTGCAAAAAAACATCCTTCAAGCGGCCGACGCGCTCCGGGCGGTTGAGTTGAATCAACTCGGCTTCACTGATGGAGTGTGAGGTGGCAAGCTCATGGTGCGTGGTGGGCAAGGCATAGGGCAAGTCTACGGAAGCTTCCGACGAAGCGCTGGCTGCCGTGTCCGGCTCTCCAACCAATTTGGCGAAGGCACGCATGGACTCGGGGCCTTCTTGGCTGATTTCACTGGGGGCTTCTTCGGCATAGTCCGAGAGTCCAAAATGATGGGCAGAGTCGTCTGTTTTGTCCGTGCGGGAGGCCTCTTCGTCCCAGGTATGTTTGTTGACGCTTTCCAAATGGGCTTTAATGGCCAGGAGCAGGTGTTTGTCGGAAGTCAACTCGCCGGAGGACAAGGAGAGGTAGTGGCGTAAAGTTAAACCCTCTACCAATTCCATGGTTAAATAGGGATAGCCCCGGTGTACCCCCGTATCATAAACACGGACGACATTGGGGTGGGCCAAACCTTGCAAAGTTTCATATTCCCGCGTCAACCTGCGCACGACGCGCACGTCCAGCGCCGTGCCCGTAGACAGCAGCTTGAGGGCCACGGAGTCGCCCGAGCGTCTGTCGATGGCTTTATAAACCGTTCCAACCCCTCCGGAACCTAATTTTTCAAGGATACGGTAAGGCCCTACGGTTTTTGGGGGCATAATTGAAACATACGGCCATAAAAAAGGTTAAGGGTTGAGGGAGAACCAAAATCAAACTAGCACCTCCCCCATGCTTTTGAGTAGAAAAGTTAGCAAAACCCTCTAGGGTAGTCCCATTTGGATGAAGTCATTGAACTCTTTTGAACCGTTTATAAAACAACGCCCCCTGCCCAGGCACATTGGCATTATTATGGACGGCAACGGGCGCTGGGCAGAGTTGCGTGGGTTGCCGCGCTTGGAAGGCCACAGAGAGGGGGCCAACCGTGTGCGAGAGGTGACGCGGTGCGCGCGCCGTTTGGGGTTGGAGGCGGTGACTTTATATGCCTTTTCCATGCAAAACTGGATGCGCCCTTGGGATGAGATTGAGGGGTTAATGGCGCTTTTAAGCGAATATTTATTAAAAGAGCGCCATGAAATTTTGGATAACCAAATAAAGCTAAATGTTATTGGTGAATTAGACCGTCTTCCCGACGAGGTGCGAGAACCTTTGTTGGAATTGTGCGAGGCCAGCGCTTCCAACAAGGAGATGGTGTTGACTTTGGCCGTCAGCTATGGCTCCCGGGAGGAGTTGGTATTTGCGGCGCGTCGTTTAGCGCAGAGGGTAGCGAGGGGGGAAATGAGGCCGGAGGAGATAGACGCGAAGGCCTTAGAGGGGGAGTTGTTTACCTTTGGGCTACCCGAAGTAGACATGCTGGTACGCACGAGCGGCGAGTTGCGTATTTCTAATTTTTTATTGTGGCAAAGCGCCTATGCGGAGTTGGTATTCTCTTCCACGCTGTGGCCGGATTTTAGAGAGCCGCAGTTTTTGGATTGTCTTGCGGAATACCAAAGGCGCGAGCGTCGTTTTGGCTATACCTCCGCGCAGTTGAGGTCCCCGTCCACGTGAAATTTCCCCAGAATAATTTTTTCTTGCGCGTTGTATCGGCGTTGGCGCTTTTGCCCGTGTTGTTGTTTTGCCTCTGGAAGGGCGGCCTATGGAGCACCGTATTGTTTTCCCTGGCGGCGGCATTGTGCATGTTGGAATACCTCAGCATCGCCTGGGGTAGGCCGGGCCTATGGGGGGTGGCGGCGGCCCTTCTGGTGGCTTTGGCGCCGTGGCTTTTTTCCTTCTCCCTAGGGAACCCCCTGGCTTGGGTGCTGCTGATTTGTCGTTATGAGAGTAGCTGTTTTCAGGCATTCCAGAGTCCCCTCTCCTGGGTACTCCTCATTTGGGGCATACTTTATATGGGGGGTTGGGCGTGGCATTTATGTTTAGGGCCGCGTGAAGAGGCGGCGGCGCGTATGGGGCACCTCATGGCGGCCTCCGTCTATATAGGCCTGGGCATAGCGGCGCTTTCCGCACTAAGGCAGCAGGGTTTTGCCTGGGTATTTATGGCCTTGGTTTTAACCTGGGCCAATGACACCTTTGCCTATTTTGTGGGGCGCTGGAAGGGGAAGCACAAAATGTTGCCCTCGGTGAGTCCCGGGAAGACGTGGGAGGGGTTTGGGGGGGGCATGTTGGGCTCCATAGCAGGGGCGTGTATATTGAAGCTTTGGGTTTTTGTAGAGATGCCGTGGTGGGGGTGTTTGTTGTTGGGGGTGGCAGCGGGCCTTTTGGGCCCCCTGGGGGATTTGAGCGAGTCGGCACTCAAGCGCTCTTTTGGGAAGAAGGACTCGGGGAAGCTTTTGCCGGGCCACGGCGGCATATTGGACAGGGTAGATGCGTTGTTGCTGATAGCCCCGGCGGTTTGGCTTTATGCGGTTTTGTTTCCCATGGCCGCATAGGGTTTGAAAAGGAACAGGCATGTTGCTGCTTCAAAAAATTTTAGGTTTTATCCTATTGCTGGGGGGCCTGGTAGCCATACACGAGTTAGGCCATTTTTTAATAGCCAAACTGTTGGGCGTTAAGGTGCTCAAATTTTCCATAGGTTTTGGCCCCAAGCTGTGGGGGTTTAAATATGGCGAAACCGAATATGTTTTGGCATGGCTTCCTCTGGGCGGTTTTGTACGCATGGCCGGGGAGTTGCCCACGGACAAGACGACGCCCGAGGAGGAGGGCCGAAGTTTTCTCGCGCAGCCTTGGTGGAAGCGTGCGAGCATTGCATTGGCGGGCCCTGCGTTTAACATTATTTTCCCCATAGGGGTATTTTTCGCCGTCTATTGGGGCTCCACGGAAGAAATGTTTTTGCCGCGCATAGGCTCCCTGACGCCGGAGTTTCCCGCGGCCCGGGCGGGTTTGTTGCCGGGGGACGTGCTGACGAAACTGGACGGTGTCCCCATACAGTGGTTTTCAGACATTTCCAGCACGCTGAAAAGCCGTTGGGAGAAGGAGGTGGTGGTGGAATACACGCGAGAAGGCGTGGCCCACAGCACGAAGCTTCGCCCCAAGAAGCACGAGGAGGTGACGCCGTTTGGAAAAAACACCTATGGCCTTTTGGGGGTGTCTTTGCATGCGCGTCCGGCGGTGCTGGGCGTGCTTGCGGACTCTGCCGGCCAAGCCGCAGGCCTCCAAACGTTTGACCGTATTTTGGAGGTGAACGGCGAGCCCATTCGCGATGAAATTGACTTGCTGAGGGCACTGAATGCGGCCGCTTCTCCCTTGCAGCTGCGTGTAGCGCGTGCCCAGCAGGAGGAAGTGGCGGGTTGGGAGTTGCAGGTGCCCGAGGTGGTTTCGTTGAGTATGCCCAAACAGGAGGGCATGGGCTATGCGGCTATGGGCGCCCACCCGGGGGATTTATTTGTGGGTGAGATAGGGGAGGGCTCCGCTGCGCAGAAGGCGGGCCTCAAGAGGGGGGATTTTTTATTGGCCTGGAATGGGGAGCCGATTCAGTCCTGGACAGCCGTTGCACAGAGGCTGAGTGGACAGGAGGGGCAGCCTTTTCGTTTGAGTTGGCTGAGCAGCGAGGGCAACCGGCACGAGGCGGAGTTGGCTCAGGAGCACAAGGAGAAGCAGGGGGAACTCAAGCACCGTTTTAGGGTTTGGGAGTTAGGCCTATGGCCGCAGTTAGCCTATATTTCTACAGAGGACATATTAAGAGGGGTAGCTAAGCCCCCCACCCACCCTGTGTACATTGGCTTTTGGAAGGCCTGGGGGAAGGCTTTGAAGGTGGTGCCGGAAGTGACCCTCTCCATGACGGCATTTTTGGGGAAACTGGTGACGGGGCAGGCTTCCAGCGAGGAGAGGGAGAATTTGGGGGGTCCGGTTATGATCTTCCAAGCCGCAGCGCGCAGTGCGGAGCAAGGCCTTAACAGCTATTTGAGTATGATGGCCCTGATTTCCATTAACCTAGCGCTGATGAATTTATTACCCTTACCCATACTCGACGGGTTTACGGTATTAACGGCGTTATGGGAGGGGATACGCCGCAAGCCCTTGCCCATGCGCTTTCGTGAAATTGCCAACCTGGTAGGTTTGGTATTGCTGTTTCTACTCATGAGTTATGCCATTAAAAATGACATTGTCCGCATTTTGAGGTGAACGTGGTTTTGGCCTTGGACAACTCCACGCCGGTGCTTTCTTTGGCCCTCGTCCATGCGGGACAGGTGCTCGCTGAGCGTTGCTTTCACCCCCCCGCGCGCTCCAGCGTGCTGTTGCCCGAGGCCGCCTTCGCCCTCCTGGCGGAGCACGGGCTGGAGGCCACGCAGCTGGAGGGGGTAGCGGTAGGCCTAGGCCCCGGCTCCTTCACGGGGCTTCGCGTAGGCCTTTCCACGGCCAAGGCCCTGGCCTATGCGGCCCATATTCCCCTGGCAGGGGTTTCCTCATTAAAGGCTTTGGCCCTGGAGGGGCCCATAGGGCAGCCCCTATGGGCTACAGGGCTATTCAGGAAGGGTGAAATATTCGCCGGTTTATTTTTACGCCCTGGGGAGGGTAGCCCCGGGAAGGGTACCCCAGGAGAGGCTACCCCCGAGAAGGGTAGCCCCGGAGAGGCTACCCCCGAGAAGGGTAGCCCTGGGAAGGGTAGCCCCGGAGAGGTTCCCCCCGGGGGGTTAGAAGGGTTAGGGGAGTTAGGGGAGTTAGAGGGCTTAGAGGAAATAAAAGCCCTAGAGCCCGAGCGTACCTTCACCCTAGCGGCCTTTGCCCAACGCCTCAAAGCCTCCCCCCTCACCCCCGCCCTGGGTTTTGGCATAGACAGTTTGCGTGAGGCTTTGTTGGCCGAAGGGATACCCCCCCAGCAGCTGCTGGCCCACCCCCTTTGGCCCTCCGCCGCGTGTATTGCGAAGTTGGCCCGTTTTTCACCCTTTGACAAAGAGGCGCTGTTTGCGTTGGCGCCCAGCTATTTGCGCGGCAGCGGCGCGGAGGAGAACCCTCTGTTTGCGCAGGGCTTGCCTAAAGGAGGCATGCCATGAAGCGAGGACGTATGGCCGTTTTGGGCGCCACAGGTATTTTGGGAAAGCAGCTGTTGGAGGCCCTGGAGGCCAAGGGTTTGCCCTCGGAGAGTTTGACGTTGCTGGCCAGTGAGCGCTCCGAGGGGGAGGAGGTTTCCTATGGGGGTGACAGCCTATGGATAGAGCGCATGGGCCCTACTGCGTTGAAGGGGATAGACTTAGCCCTCTTAGCCCTCCCCCGGGGGGTAGCGGCGCAAGCCGTGCTGTGGGCCGAGCAGGCCGGCATAGGTGTTATGGACTTCAGCGGCGGCAGCCCCCCACAAATCCCCCTCCTCTCCCCGCATGCTTTGGGCAAGGAGGGGCCCCAGTGGCCCAGCGGGAAGCCGCAAGTGTCTTTGGCCTCGCCCTTGGCGCAGGTTTTGGCCTGTATGCTGTTTCCGCTCAAGCCCTTTGGGCGCATAGAAGCCACGGCCCTCTGTGGCGCAGCCTGCCTGGGCCAAGCGGGGGTGCGGGCTTTGGAGAAGCAGACGCTAGCCCTGTTGAATGGCCGGGAGCCGGAGGTAGAGGGGGGGCATAGGCAAGCGTTTAACCTCCTACCGGCCTTTGAAGGGGAGGCGGGGGGGGGTGGTTTTGCCCACCCAGCCGAGGCCGAAGTCCCCATGGAGTTGGAGCGCCTGCTGGGGGGGCCTGTGGCCTTGGGGCTGCATGTATTTTTTGCCCCCTTCTTTTTTGGCGTCAGCATGTCCTTCAGCGTAGCCATAGAGGGCGGCAGGGGTTTGGAGCATTGGAGGGAGGCCTTAGCCTCAGGCTATGGAATAAAAATATTGGAGGATAAGGAACATGGCCTCTACCCTATGCCCTTGTTGATAAGCCAAGACAGCTCCTTGCTGGTAGGCAAGTTACGCCTTCAGGACAACATTTTGAGGGGGGTATTGGCCTTTGAGCCGGCCCTATGGGTAGCCGAGTTTGCGGCAAATTTGGCGATGGTGGGGGTTGGGGCGTGACAACTTGTCAAAAAACAGGGGAGGGGGCGGCATATCCCTTTAAAAATACGTCTATTGGGTTTGGCCTATGAATTGCTGAAGGGGTGTAGAGGAAGCTTTATGCGCACTTCAAGTTTTCGCTATGGGTTATTTTTGGGGGTTTGGCTGCTGAGCGCCGTTGCGGCGGCCCAGTCGGTGACTTTGTCCCTGGATGGTGGCAGCAAGGAAAAGGTTGTTGGGCGCTCAGACTGTTCGAAGGCGTTTCTTTTGGGCTGGGAGTTTACGATCAGCAGCAGTTATAGTGAGGCTTGTGAGGATTTGCAGATTTTTGTCAGTTCCTCAAAGGAGGCAGGGTCTGGTTGCGAAGGGGGAAAGGAGATAGGGAGGGTCAGCACGCAGGATTTGATGAATGTGGGCAGTCGATTTGTGGAGCTGACGAATTTTGGCAGTTGGCCGGGATTCAATAAGGACGATACGATCTGTGGAGGCAGTGCCGAGACGGTTGTCACCCACCATGTTTGTGGCGTGTATTCGGTACGCAACATCAACAACAGCGAGTGCGAGAAGAAGACGGCGACCACGCTTTCTGTCATTTATAAAACCACCAAGCCCAAAACACCCACCCTAGAGAGTGCGGAAGGCTATGACGGGGAGGCGATGCTTCGTTATTCTGTGTCCTCCGGGGACTATGTGTCCAAAGTAGTCCTCTATGGAAAGCGCAAAAGCGTCCCAACCCCTGAAGAAGAAATGGGAACAAAGGCAGTGAGTTCCTCAATTGACACCTTTCGTATTTCAGGGCTTGAAAACGACATTTATACATTTCGTTTAAAAGCGATAGACGAGGTTGGCAATGAAAGTGAGCTTTCTGACTCCATGGAAGTCGACATCCGCCGTACCTATGGTTTTTGGGACCTCTATAAGGAGCAGGGTGGGGGAGGGGGTTGTCATTCAGCAGGGGGGGGGCTATTGGCCGGTTTAGGTTTGGCATTTTTGGGGTTTTATATGTTGAGGCGCCCGTGAGTGGCCTGTTGTGGTTTGCGCTTTCTTTGGCGGCATTGGGGCAGAGTGCGGAAACGGCCTCCAGCCAGGACTTTGCTTTGGAGTTGAGGCTGGGCCCCTACCGTCCTGAAATAGACAAGTCTTTTGCTGCGGGGCAGGGCCCCTATGCACAAGTATTCGGAAAGAAGTGGATGCTTTTGGGCGAGTTGGAGTTGGACTGGCAATTTTTCCACGGTTTTGGTTCCCTGGGGGTGGGGGTGGCCAGCGGTTATGCGGAGGTTTTCGGCAAGGCTTTTTTGGATGTGGCAGGGGGTGAGCGCAGTGCGCAGACGACGGCCCTCAAAATCATTCCCATAAAGCTTTTGCTGGTGTGGCGTATGGACATTTTTGCCAACCGTTATGACATACCCTTTGTCCCCTATGCGAAGTTGGGGTTGATGTTGAACCACTGGTGGTCCACGAAGGGGGGGAAGACCAGCGAGGCGGGGGGAGAGAAGGCTTCAGGGTGGCGGAGCGGCTGGCTGGGGGTTTTAGGGTTGGCTTTGCAGTTGGATGCATTTGACAGGCAGCTGGCCAAGAATTTGGATACCGGCATAGGGATAAACCACAGCTATGTGTTTGCGGAATATGCCTTTGAGCAAGTCCAGAATTTTTCTAAGAAAGGCATGAATTTGTCTTCAGGCCATTGGATGTTTGGCCTGGCCTTTGAGTTTTAGCCCTTTGGAGGGGGCCCTCATGGCATTTGAGGTTTTGTTTTTTGCGGCGGCGCGGGAAGCAGCGGGCAAGTCCAAGGAAGTGCGGGCATTGCCCTGTCCTGCGACAGTTGCCGGTGCAGTGGAAGCCTTGTGTAGGGACTACCCGGGGTTGCAGCCTTTGCTTCCCTATTTGCGTATGGCCTTAAATGGGCGTTTTGTAGAGGGGGGTATTTTATTAAATGAGGGGGACATATTAGCGTTAATTCCGCCCATAGCGGGGGGGCGGCCGCGCTGTCGTATTGTGGAGGGCCCCTTGGAGGCAGCGGACTTTCTGTGTGCGGCGCCGGACGAGGCCTATGGCGCGACGCTGTGTTTTATAGGGAGTGTACGCGCCCACAGTGGGGCCCGCAAAGTGCATTCTCTGCATTGCGAGGCCTTTGTTTCCATGGCGGAGGACAGCATGGAAGCGATTGCCGACGAGGTACAAAGGCGTTGGCCCGGCACTTACCTACAAATGACGCACCGTATAGGCACCTTATGGCCGAAGGAAGCGATTGTCGTCATTGCGGTGGCCTCGGCGCACCGGCAGACAAGTTTTGAGGCCTGCGCTTTCGCGTTAGAGGAGCTGAAGCGTATTGTCCCCATATGGAAGAAGGAGAGTTATGAAGGGGGGGGTGAAGCATGGGTGGGGGGGTATTTTCCGCCTGCGGCGGGCCAATAAAAACAACGCTTCTGCCCTTCCGGGCGGGGTTTTTATTGCTGGGCCTGCGGCCCGGCTGTTTTTTAAAACAATTTTTTTACCCTCCGGGGGGGGTTATTGGTGCTGGGCCTGCGGCCCGGCTGTCTCCGCTGCGCGGCCGCAGTAGGTTTCGCCTACCGGCGAGTCACTTTTTTGTGTGACAAAAAAGTAACCAAAAAAACACCCTCTGGGGCCCTGCCGGGGGCTTTGGCAGCACTCGCGACCCCCTCGAACTCTTCTGCT
>WQYA01000016.1 GCA_009781495.1 Cystobacterineae bacterium | reverse complement strand
GTTCGAGGGGGTCGCGAGTGCTGCAGGAGCCCCCGGCGGGGCCCCGGAGGGTGTTTTTTTGGTTACTTTTTTGTCACACAAAAAAGTGACTCGCCGGTAGGCGAAACCTACGGCAGCCGCGCAACGGAGACAGCCGGGCCGCAGGCCCAGCACCAATAACCCCCCCCGGAGGGTAAAAAAATTGTTTTTAAAAACGGCCGGGCCGCAGGCCCAGCAACAACAACCCCGCCCGGGAGGGCAGAAGAATTGTTTTTTACCAGCCCGCCGCAGGCGAAAAATACCCCCCCCCTCATGGGGGGAGACGGGAAAAAACCACCCCGTGGGCCTTCTCCATGTGCAGGGGGGGCAGGTGCAGCAGGGGGTTGACGGGGGAGCCCTCCTTCCACAACTCAAAATGCACGTGTACCCCCGTGGCGTTGCCACTGTTTCCCGCTAAACCTACCACCGTCCCCGTCTCTAGTTTTTGCCCCAGCCGTACATTCACTTGGGAGAGGTGCGCATAGCGCGAAAGGCTGTTGTCCGAGTGCAATACCTCTACCATATAGCCATAGCCCCCTGCCCAACCTGCATGCAATACCCACCCCCCCTGTATGCTGCGTACCTCCTCCCGCGCCGTCGCCCTTAAGTCCACCCCCTGGTGAAAACGCCTCTCCCCCGTCAACGGGTGCTTGCGGTAACCAAAACGACTGCTGAATTCTACCGGCCATAGCGGCCATACCACCTCCGGGGTAGGAGGGGGCGCCTGCGCCTCCAATGCCTCAAGGAAAGCTTGCATCCGCAGGTTGAGGGCCGTCGGCAGGCCCTCCTTCTCTAACCCCCCCCATAGGCGCTCCAGCTTCTCCTGCAACCACCCCAACTCCTCAACACCCATGTGCCCCTCCTTCAGCCGCCCCTCCCACTCCAGCAACAAGGCATGCCACAAGGCCGCCTGCTGCCCCAGGCTAAGCCCCTGGCCCCTACCTCTGCCCCACGGCCCCCCCTCGGGGTATAACCCCTCCTCCGCTATACCCTCCTCATAGGGGAAGTCCCCCCCCCCTGAATACGCAAATGGGGGGCTCTCCTCCGTAGACAGGGGGGAACCAGAGGCGTCCAGGGGGTTATCCATAACGGCCCTAGGGGGGGACAAGCCGGCCCCCGCGGGCCTGGGGCGCCCGCAGGCCAGCAGCCCTAGGGAAATGACAAAAAACGCAAGGCGCATATTCTATTCTATGGGGGAGCGCGGGCTTTGGCTAAACATTGCGCATGCGCCTACACCGCTGCCCCCCTGCCCCCTCCCTAGGCCAACGCGCCCAAAAAATTTCCGCCGCCCTCCAGAAGGCCTTCCCCCACCCCCAAAGCGCCCTCCACTTTGAAACCCCCCTGCAACTGCTGGTAGCCGTATGCCTCTCCGCCCAGTGCAGGGACGAGCGCGTCAACGCTGTTACGCCGCAACTGTTTGCGCGTTTCCCCAGCGCGCAAAGCTATGCCGAAGCCCAAGCCGAGCAAATCATCCCCTATATCCGCTCCCTGGGGCTGTTTCGCAACAAGGCCAACCACCTGGTCGCCATGGGCAAGGCCCTGGTGGCTTTGCATGGGGCCCAAGTCCCCCTCTCCCGCGCCACCCTGCAAACCCTCCCGGGGGTAGGGTGGAAAACCGCCGGGGTTGTCAGCATGCATTTGGGGGGGGACTTGGCTTTCCCTGTGGATACGCACATTGGGCGGGTAGCGCGTAGGCTGGGGTTAAGCCAACACAGCCACCCCCATAAAATAGAGGGGGACTTGCAAAAACTTTTCCCCCCACCCACGTGGGAAGCCGGCCACCACCGCCTGCTGCTGCACGGAAGGCACGTCTGCAAAGCGCAAAAACCCCATTGCGAGGGCTGCTGCCTTGCCCAGTGGTGCCCTCAAAACAAAGGGGGGGGCTAGAGGTTGACAGTTGAAGTGGGTTATGGCGACGGGTGGAAATATGGAGGGGCCAGAGGGGGTTCTTCCAGCAGCAACCCCCTGGCTCCGTCCCATGGAGCATGGAGGCGTTTGGCTGCACTTATTTCAACTGGGAATCGGGCTGGGGGGTGTCCTTCTCTTTTGCGCGGGCGCTTTTGAGACGCTTCATACGCTTGCGCACCAACTCGCGCTTTAATGCTGAAACCCTGTCTATGAATACCACCCCCTCCAGGTGGTCCATCTCATGCTGTACCGCTATGGCTAAAAACCCCTCACACTCTAAAACTTGCGGGGCCCCCCCCTCGTCTAAAAACTCTACACATACAGAGGCCGCACGCTCCACCTCCTCAAACTCCCCCGGTAATGACAGGCACCCCTCCTCAAAAAATTGGCTGCCCTCCTTCTGTACAATACGCGGGTTAATGAGGGCAAAGGGCTTTATGTCCTCAAGCTTGGCGCTGACATCCAAAACGATGACTCTCTGGAGTATGCCTATTTGGGGTGCGGCCAGGCCTACGCCCTCGGCGGCATACATGGTTTCAAACATATCGGCGATGAGGCGGCGCAACCCCTCGTCCACTTGCGCAACCGGCGCGGACTTCTGTGCCAGACGCTCATCCGGCCACAGCAAAATTTCACAAACCATGCCTGCTCATAACGTGACAAGGCTTGTCAGGGCAACGGCCGTGTTCCATTTTGCCGTCCTACAAGGGGGACTCTGAGGAGGGGGGGCCTAAGGCAGGGGGGGCTTTGGCGAGGAGCAAGCTCCACCAGCAAGCTCCGGTGGAGCTTGCTGAAGGAAAGGAGGAGCTAGGGAGCTTGCTAACGAAAGGGAAGAGGTAGGGAGTGCACTTGAGAACAAAAGCCTCACCTGACGCCGCCTGGCGGCAAAAATGGAATTCTGCCCCCTACCCCCTAGAAGGGGATGTCGTCGTCCATGGGTTCGGGGTGGCTGTCCGGCGGGTAGCCGTGCATGCTCCCTCCACCCTCGTCCCGTCTTCCGCCACCTTCCATTCTCCGCCCCTCTGGACTTCCTAAAAAGCAGACATTGGAAACCACCACTTCCGTGGTGTAGTTTTTCTTGCCCTCTTTGTCATTCCACTCGCGTGTCTGCAGGCGCCCTTCCAAATAAACCTGGCGGCCCTTCTTCAAATATTCCCCGCATAACTCGCCTAACTTTCCCCATACCACAATGCGGTGCCACTCCGTACGCTCCTGCTTTTGCCCATCCTTGTCCTTCCAGCCTTCACTCGTCGCAATACGGAAATTCGCTACGGCCTGGCCACTCGGCGTAAACCGGACTTCAGGGTCGGCTCCCAAGTTGCCGACAAGAATGACTTTGTTAACTCCAGCCATAAGGCTCACCTTTCTGGCGCCATGCGCCTGCTTTGCTATCGCCCACTCCCAACCGATTCTTGCTTAACGCCTCCCTCGGGTGGCCTGTTCAGCGTATCCAACATCTGCAAGAGACTCAAAACCTTTTCTCTGGGTTCCGCCTTTGCCGCGGCAGCCGCCTTGAGGACTTCATGCAGCCCCCAAGCCCTTTCCCCCCCGTTTAAAAATGCCGACGTCAACATTCTCATGGCCGCATGGGTTTCGGCCACAGGAGCCTGCAAAAGCCCTGAAAGCATTTCCTCGGGAGCACTTTCTGCAACGGCCGCCAAACCCTCGGCCAGGGGTATTTTCAACTGGGAATGGCCGGGGGCCAAAGGTGCTAACTTCAGCAATTTGGAAATGGCTTCCGTGGAGCCGGCAGCGGCTGTCTCTATGAGGCCATTGAGGCCAGGAAAGGGAATGTCCATTTGCAAGGAAAGCGCATTCAAAGGCTCCATTATCTCTGCTTTGGCACAAAATGCTTCGACAGCCATATTGGCAATGTCCACATCTTTAGGGTTTAAACCATAGAGCGCATCCACAATCAGCACCCGTGAAACCGGGTTGGATTCGCCGCGCAACATTTCCTGAAGCAGGGCTTGGCCCCTCCTGTCTTTGGCCAAAGTCGCATAAGTCTTTAGCTGGCGTTTAAAGGCTTCTATCCCGCCATTCTCAACACGTATGGCTTGTTTGGGAGCTTGCCCTACATTCGTCAGCACCGTCGCCAGGGCATCAATGGCGTGGACGACTTCCGGGCTGCGAGAGGGCGCGTCGTTGACGAGAATGGAGAAGACAAACCTCTGCCCATTCATCCCCTGGGCATAGCCTGAAAGCGCGGATACGTTTTCCAATGTCCCCGTCTTCGCCCTCAACCGCCCCTCCGCTTGGGAGCCTCCAAACCGGGAGCGCAAAGTCCCATCCTTGGCCGCAATCCCCAAAGAGGAAACAAACTCCGGCGAAAACAAAGCCTCCTCAAACATATGGCGCAGCAACTGGTTCGTCTGGGCTGCCGAAAACCGGTTGGCGTCATTCAGCCCGGAGCCATTGCGCATAACGTAGGTTCCGCGTGCTATGCCTATCTCTCTCTCCAAAAACTCAGCCACCACATCCAAGCCTTTGGCATAGCTGCCCGGAAAGCCTCTATAGACGCCACCCATGGTTTTCAGCAGTTGTTCAGCAATGAAATTGGAGGATTGCTTGTTCATCCGTTTGAGGATGATGTCCAGGGACTCACTGGAAGACGCATAAAAAAACTCGGCTGTCGGAGAAACGGCGCCTACAAGCACTCTCCCTCGGACAGGAACGCCGTGCTTGGCCAAAAGCGCCTTAAGGGTATAACCAAAATAGAGGGCCGGGTTGTCAATGCGCCTCCATACCACCCATGTCCCCTTGCCTATGGGGACATGCCCCCGGACTTCAACCTCCTGCCGACGCATATGGGGCTTGAGGTGGGGCTTCTCGGCCTCCAGGCTGCTTTTGACGACAAAACGCCTCTGGGTCGCCTTCCCCGTCAGCAACTTGGACTGGAGCCGGAAATATTCGCTCCAAGGCTCAATCTCCACAAAAGCCGGCTGCCGCCTCAATGCGCCGGGGCGCAAATAGACGGCCACGGCATTCCAGTTCAGAGACAAAGCCCCCGTCGGAGCCAAATAGGCCTTGTCCCCCTGCTCCTGATCGTATCCAAATGCCCACCTCTCCCCGTCAAAGCCCGTCTCGTCCAGCACCAAATCCCCCCTTACCTCCTTCAAACCCTGGCGCGAAAGCTCTGCGGCAATGGCATAGAGCCGCTCCGTCGTCATGCTTGGATCGCCATTCCCCCGGACAAAGAGGGTGCGGACCCGGCCATTCTGGGGCGGCTTGTCGACAAAAAATTCGGTTTCAAAGCGGTAGTCCGGCCCCAGGAGACTCAAGGCCGCCGCCGAGGTGAAGAGCTTTACGTTGGAGGCCGGATTCAACAAATCTCCTGCACCATATTCAAAAACAGTGCTCTTATCGTCTAAGCTGATAACTTGGAATGAGACGCGCGAAGACTTCAAAGCGCTTTGTTCCATGGCGTCAGCAAGCGTATTGCGAAGCAACTTGTGCTCGTTCGTGTTAGGAACAGAAAAGATGGGCGAAGTGAGAAAAAAAATGGCAGATGTGATAGCGAACGAAATCATCACTGTGGATTATGTTTGAGGTAGAGTAATTCGTCCAATAGACAACAACAGAAGAAGGGAAAGTAACTCCTATGCACAACTCGACACCTCAAAAGCCCGTAAATGTTTTGAGGCGTGCTTGCAAAACAAAAACTCAAACTCTAAAATTTTTGCTAGTGTCCGCCGGAATTGGCGATGCTGGCCAAACTCTCTCCAGGGCCAAACTTTTTGAGAGAGTGACGTTCGGTTTTCCGAGCGTGAAAAGCGATGGCCTGTGAACATCTCACCCCCCCTTTTAGAAAGGTTTTATATGGAAGACATCATCAGTTTAGAAATGGCACCCACCCCTAACCAAGAACCCGCCCGGAAAAAAACCGCTGCTAAAAAAACAGCCGCTAAAAAACCCGCTGCTAAAAAAGCAGTAGCCAAAAAACCCGCTGCTAAAAAAGCAGCCGCCAAAAAACCTGCTGCCCCCAAAGCAGCCAAAAAACCCGTTGCTAAAAAAGCAGCCGCCAAAAAACCCGTTGCTAAAAAAGCAGCCGCCAAAAAACCTGTTGCTAAAAAAGCAGCCGCCAAAAAACCCGTTGCTAAAAAAGCAGCAGCCAAAAAACCCGTTGCTAAAAAAGCAGTCAAAAAGCCCGCTGCTAAAAAAGCCGAAAAGAAGTCAACTCCGAAAAGGAAGAAATAGTCGCATCTGAAAGTCCTTTGCGGTTTTTCAAAACCGGCGCGCCCTCAGCGGCGCTGCCGGTTTTTTGTTGCCCCTCTTGTTGCTAACCCTTAGCAGCCACTGCCCAACATGGGCTTTTTCATTCCCCCCAGAGAAACCTCTCTCTCACCTCATGGCTGCCGAAGCTGCGCCATCGCTTGGACATAGTCGGGCTGCCGAAAAATGGCATGGCCTGCGACCAAAATGTCCGCTCCTGCTTGACATGCCTGCCGCGCCGTCTCTGAGTTAATGCCGCCGTCCACTTGAATCCATAGGGGCTCTTTGGCGCCTTGCGCTTGCCTTTGCTCCAACATCCAACGCAGGCGCGCAATCTTCTTCAGGCTGCTTGGAATAAATTTTTGGCCGCCAAAACCTGGATTGACGCTCATCAGCACCACCTGGAATACCTCCTCCAACACTTCTTCTATGGCACTCAGCGGCGTTGAAGGATTGAGTGCTACCCCAGGTTGCGCACCCAGACGGCGTATCTCTGCCAAGGTACGATTTAGATGGGTACACGCCTCCACATGCACACTTAACCTGTCCGCACCCGCTGCTATAAAATCTGCTAAATAACGGTCTGGCTCCTCTATCATCAAATGGACATCCACAGGCAATCGCGTCACTTTGCGTATAGCCTCTACCACCAGCGGGCCTATGCTGATGTTCGGAACAAAATGCCCATCCATCACATCCACATGGAGAACATCCGCCCCCCCTTCTTCAACCACACGTATTTCATCCGCAAGCTTTCCAAAATTTGCTGACAACAGCGAGGGGGCAAGAAAACAAGGCATCGTCATCACCCGGCATGTAGGTTTTAAAACGTACTTAGTCCTCTCTCAACAGCTCTTCAAGCACTGCTTGTTTTAGGCGAGACTCTTATTTAGAAAATACATGTGTCTTCTTCAAAATTGCCTTTGAGCACCTTTTCTTATCCTAAAAAACTCAACGCCATTTTAGACATCTCTAAGGCAATGGTGGCGGAACACCAACTGGAAGACTTGTTGATGCTGATTGCTGAACAATCCGCGCGCCTTGTTGAGGCAGACCGCGCGTCCGTCTTTGTCGTGGATGAAGCCAAGACGGAACTTTTCAGCTTTATCGCCCAAGGCGTCGAAGGAGAAATTCGTTTTCCCCTCGGCGTCGGCCTTGCGGGATATGTCGCCCAAGCAGGCGAAACCCTTCGTCTTGAAAACGCCTATGACGACTTGCGTTTCAACAGCCGTTTTGACGCACAAGTCGGCTATCAAACCAAGAGTGTTTTGTGCGTTCCTTTGTTTTCTTCCACAGGAAAAATCATCGGCGTCCTTCAGTTGCTCAACTCCACCAAAGGAATTTTCAGTGAAGAAGATGAGCGCCTTTGTCTGGTCTTGAGCGGACAAGTGGCCATGGCCATTGAAAATGCAGCCTTGGTCGCTGAGCTGAGCGCATTGTTCAAGGGGTTTGTTCAAGCCTCTGTCTTGGCTGTTGAGTCACGCGACTCCAATACAGCGGGGCATTCCAGCCGCGTCGCTACGTTGAGCGTCAACTTGGCCAAGGCCGTCGGCGAGAGAAACCCTCAACAAAAGTTGTCTAAAAACGAATTGATTGAACTCTATTATGCCGCGCTGCTGCACGACTTTGGAAAAGTAGGCATCTATGAAAATACCCTGACCAAACCCCTCAAACTGCATCGCCATGAATTGGAAGCCATTCGTACCCGAGTGGAGCTTATTAAGAAAGAGCGCGAAGTAGAATATCATCGCAGGTGCTTGTCCCTTGCTCTGCGCGCAGGCAGCAACGCATGGGCCAATGCAAAAGCTTTGGAAAAAGAACGCCTGGAAACAGAGCTTGTCCAATTGGATTCGGCCATGCAACTCATTGAGTCCAGCAACATTCCCAACCTCCTCCCCATAGAGGATTTGGAGCGGCTTCAAGCCCTCGCCGGCCTCACCTATCCCGTTGGGCTTGGAAAAAGAATTCCTTTGCTCCGACAAGAAGAACTTGAAGCCCTCTCCATCGCCCAAGGCACCCTCTCTGCCTTGGAACGCAAAGCCATTGAATCCCATGTGGAGCTGACGGCGCGTTTCCTGGAACGCATTCCATGGAGTCGCTGCCTCTCACGCATACCGGCCATCGCCAAAGCCCACCATGAACGTTTGGACGGAAGCGGCTATCCTTTGGGAATATCCGCAAATGAAGTCCTCTTCCAATCCCGCATCATCGCCCTCTGCGACGTCTATGACGCACTCACTGCCGTAGACCGCCCCTATAAAAAATCCGTCCCCCATGAGCAGGCGCTGAATATCCTTCAACAAGAGGCAAAAAAAGGAAGACTCGACGCAGCGCTTTTGGCCATTTTTATTGACGCCAATGTGGGCCCTGCGTCAGTTAAAACCTATACGAAAGAGCAAATGCCGGCTCAAAATCAGGCACAGCAAAACAATTCTGCGCTCAGAGCGGATTGATTTTTCATCCGCTGGGCTTTATGGGGGCTTTATGAAACAGCTCTCTTATCTTTCGGGTACAACGAATATTCCTCTGCTCGGTGAAACCATCGGCGCAAACCTCAGACGCACGGCAGAACGTTTCCCTGACACGGAAGCCCTCGTCTGCTGCGCACAAAACTACCGCGCCACCTATCGCGAGTTTTTTGAGCAAACCACCGAAATCGCCCTCGGCCTCCTCGCCATGGGCATTCAAAAAGGAGACCGCGTCGGCATCTGGTCCCCCAACCGCTATGAGTGGGTCGTCTTCCAATATGCCACTGCACGCATCGGCGCTATCCTCGTCAACATCAGCCCTGCCTATAAATCGGCTGAGCTGGAATATGCGCTCAACCAGTCCGGCACCTCCATCCTCTTCCTCGCAAAAGGTTTTCGAAAAACCTCCTATCCCGAGCTTTTGGAAAACGTGCGCGCCCGTTGCCCCAAGCTGCGCGTGGCCATGGTCCTCGACAATGACTGGGATGTCGTGCGCGCCGCCGGCCGCCGCGTCAGCCCTCGGCTCCTCGAAGAATGCGAAGCTTCCTTGCAGTTTGATGACCCCATCAACCTTCAATATACCTCGGGAACTACCGGGTTTCCTAAGGGCGCTACCCTCTCCCACCATAATGTCCTTAATAATGGGTTTTTTATCGGCGAGACACTTAAACTCTCTGAGAAGGACCGCGTCTGCATCCCCGTCCCCTTCTATCACTGCTTCGGTATGGTGCTCAGCAACCTCGCTTGCACCACCCATGGGGCTACCATTGTTACCCCAGGCGAAGAGTTTGATCCACTGGCGACCCTCCAAGCGGTGGAAACCGAAAAATGTACCTCCCTCAACGGCGTGCCCACCATGTTCATCGCCGAACTCCAACACCCCGAATTCGAAAAATTCGACTTGTCCAGCCTGCGTACGGGCATTATGGCCGGCTCCCCTTGCCCTATTGAAGTCATGAAAGAAGTACAGTCCAAAATGAATATGAGGGAAATAACCATCTGCTATGGAATGACGGAAACTTCCCCCGTCTCTACCCAAAGCCACGTGGATGACCCCCTCGAAAAACGCGTCTCCACCGTCGGCCGCATCCACCCCCATGTGGAAATTAAACTCGTAGACCCTGACTCCGGCAACATCGTCCCTCAAGGCGCCCCCGGCGAATTGTGTACGCGGGGCTATAGCGTTATGCTGGGCTATTGGAATAACCCCGAGGCTACCGCAGAGGCCATTGACAAAGCACGGTGGATGCACTCGGGCGACTTGGCCACCATCGACGCCGACGGCTTCGTCAACATTGTCGGCCGCCTCAAAGACATGATTATTCGCGGCGGCGAAAACGTCTACCCCCGGGAAATTGAGGAATTTTTGCACACGCACCCCAGCGTCGCTGAGGCCCAAGTCATCGGCATCCCCTCCAAAAAATATGGCGAGGAAGTCATGGCGTGGATTAAACCCAAACGTAACATTCCCCTTACGGGCAAAGAGTTAGAGGAATATTGCAAAGGGAAAATCGCTACCTTTAAAATTCCCCACCATTGGAAAATGGTCGACGAATTCCCTATGACGGTAACGGGTAAAATACAAAAATACCGTATGCGGGAAATTTCTATTAACGAGTTAGGCCTCTCTATCGCTTCGGCGACACGTACGGCTTAGGGCGGTTTTCATTTAAGCGAATACATTTCTTCGCCGTGTGCCCGGGGGCGGCATTCTGTCGCCCCTCTTTCTTTAAAACCTAGGCCTTGGGCGGGCCTCGGCTGCCTTGGGCAAAGTCCGGCACCTGCTTCAACTCCTGCGGCACCACACTGCTGGGGTCTACGTGGATGAAAACTTCGGCCTCAGGCACCAGCTTCATAATGGCAGCCTCGGCTTTGTCCGCCAAAGCATGCGCCTCCAACAAGGACAACTCGTCCGGCACTTCTATGTGTACCTGTACAAAAACGGTGGCGCCCGAGCGCCGCGTACGCAAGTCGTGTGCCCCTAAAATCCCCGCTATCCCCCGCACTGTGTGGAATATCTCCGCCTGCAACTCCCCCGGAAGCTGCGCATCCATCAACAAACCTATGGACTCCCGCGCTATGTCTAGGGCACTCTTTAAAACAAAGAGGGCTATGGCTAAACCTACCAGACCGTCTACCCATAAAATGCCCCAATAACCTAGGGCCAGTGCGGCAAATGCGGCCAGGTTGCTCAATACGTCCGTACGGTAGTGCAAAGCGTCCGCTTTAATGGCCGTAGAGCCCGTGGCCGCTATGGCTTTGTCCAAAAAAGCCAACAACACCACCGTGGCTATTACCGCTATGCCCATAACCCCCATACCCCACCCTAACTGCGTCATCGGCCTGGGCGAAATGAGACGCATGAACGACTCATATAAAAGCCAGAGGCCCGAGCCCGCAACCAACAGGGACTGCCCCAGGCCGGACAAAGCTTCCGCCTTGCCGTGGCCAAAAGAATGAATGTCGTCGGCCGGCCTGAAGGAAACGCGCACCGCCCAAAAATTGACCGCAGAGGCCATCGCATCCATCAACGAGTCCGCCAAAGAAGCCAAGACGGCAACAGAGTCGGTGGCAAAATAGGCCGCCGTCTTCATCACCAAAAGCCCAACGGCCGTGCTTATGGAAGCCCAGGTGGCTTGGCGAAGCCAGCGCTCTCTTGAGGGCGTCATGTGTTTGGCCGTCTCCATACTCCCGTATTGCCACAGCTACGTTTGGCTGCAACCAAAAGCTTGTACCCCTTAAAACCCGTAGAGGGTTGCTTCCCCCCTCCCCTTTTTTTCGGGAAATGCTCCAGAGAACCCTTTGAGGGGGGGGATTGTCCTCGGAACAATCTCGCCCCAATACCCATGGGGGGGTATTGTCCCTTTAAATTTAAAAAACAATTTAGGGCTAAAAAAGCCCGCCGCCTTTCTCTTCCCCTGTAGCATAATGTAGAGAGCGTTTTAGAAGTGAAGGGTATATCCCTATTGGAATAACCCACACGTAGGGTGCTTAAAAAACGCCTACCTTCGTTGGGGAGATTTTGAATAAAAAACCGGATGGCTTGGCCTGCGCCTCTATTTCGTATACAGCAAAGCATGCGCAGAGGCGGTTTGGCCGCTTGCTTGTTTTTCAAACCCACAAAGGAGACTCTCTTATGGTTGGACAGAAATTCCCCGCGTTTTCCCTCACGGCCTGCGTTTCCCTCGAATTTGGAAAAGAATTTGTCACCATCGACGAGAAAACCTATGCCGACAAATGGCAGGTTGTTTTCTTCTGGCCCATGGACTTTACCTTCGTCTGCCCTACGGAAATTGCAGAGTTCGGCAACCAAGACGCCGCTTTCAAAGAGCGCGGCGCTCAACTGCTGGGCGTCTCTACGGATACGCACTATGTCCACCTGGCCTGGCGCCAAAACCACCCCGCACTCAAAAACCTCCCCTTCCCTATGCTGGCCGACACCAAAAAAGAGTTGTCCCAAGCCTTGGGCATTCTGCATGCCGACGGCATCGCCTACCGCGCTACCTATATTGTCGACAATAAGGGTATTATACGCTGGTCTAACGTCAATGACTTGCCCGTGGGCCGCAACGTCGACGAAGTCATCCGCGCTTTGGACGCCCTCCAAACCGGACAACTCACCCCCTGCAACTGGCAAAAAGGCCAAAAAACCCTCTAGGCCTTTCCCCCCCCCATGGCTCGCCGCTCACCCCCCGGGCGCTGCCATGGGTTTGAAGGTGCCGCCGCACACTTGGTACCAGAGGCTGTCGCCCAAGGCAGCCGTCTGCACAAGGTTGGCTGAGGTGGTGGTCAGCAGCACCTGGGTTTGGCTTTGGGCAATAAACCGCATGAGAAAAGCATTGCGCTCCGGGTCCAACTCGCTGGAAACGTCGTCGAGCAACAGGGCTGGCGAGGTGCCCAACATGCACTCCAGGTTGGCCACCTCGGCCACCTTCCACGCCAAGGCGAAGGCGCGGGTTTGGCCCTGCGAGGCGAAAGCGCGCGCATCCATCTCCCCCAAAGCCATTTCCAAATCGTCGGTATGCGGCCCCACACGGGTATAGCCGCACTCCACGTCGTGCCGCTGCTCGGCCCCCAGCCGCTCAAGCAGGGCTTTGGCCAGCGCTTCTTCGTCGGCGTTTTGGAAGAAGGCGGCATTGCCCAGCGGCGCATAGCGCAGGTGAAGCCGGCTCCAGTCCGGGCCCATTTCACCAAAAACAATTTGCAGGCGCGGCTGCATTTCTTCAAGCAAGCGGCGGCGGCGTACCCAAATACGTGCACCCCAGCGTGCGAGGCTTTCATTCCAAACCTCCAGTTGCGCAAAGGAGCGCTCCTTCAGCAGGCGGTTGCGGGACTTGAGGGTACGTTGGAAGGCGCGGGTTTCGGCCGCAAAGGCGGGGAAACGGGAGGTGGCGGCGCTGTCCAGCAGGAGGCGGCGGGCACTGGGGGGGCCTTTGACAACCCATAAATCGTCAGGCGTAAAGGCCACCGTAGGGGTAGGGCCCAACACCTCAGCCAGCTTGTTGCTGCGCTTGCCGTCCACGGACAACTGCTTGGCATAGGCGTCCAAAGCCACGGACACGTGGCGGTTGGCGCCGCCTATTTCTAAGTCCAACTCTATGCGTGTAGAGTTAGCCCCCCTCTCTATTAACTCCCTTAGGCGTTTAGCCCTCAGGGGTTTTTGAGTGGTGAGGAAGAAGACGGCTTCCAAGAGGTTGGTTTTGCCCTGGCCGTTGTTACCTATCAACACCGTTGTTTTAGGGGCGAGGGCCAGTTGCACCTCGCTTAAGTTTCTAAAGTGGCGGCAGCCAATGTGCAAAAGCCTCACGTGGGGGCCTTTCGCAGGTTTAGACGCGCATGGGCATAACGACGGCCAAATAGCTTTCGTCGTCAGGGGCTTGAATGACGGCGGGGCTGTGCTCGTCTCCGAGGGAGAAGAGGACTTCGTCGGCACTCAGGACACCCAACACGTCGAGCAAATAGCGTGCGTTGAAGCCGATGCTTAACTCTTCACCCTTATAGTCGACGGAAATGTCGTCGCGGGCCTCGCCCAAGTCCGGGTTTTGTGTGGAAATGCGCAAAAGGCCTTGGGAGAAACCCAGGCGGACGGCATTGGACTTTTCTGTCGACAACAGGGCAATGCGTTTGAGTCCCTCACTCAAGCGCATACGCGGCAGGGAAAGCCGGTGCTCCGGCTGTTTGGGAATAACGCGCTGGTAGTCGGGGAATTGTCCGTCCACAAGCCGCATCACCATGGACAAGTCGGCCCTCTTAAAGAGAAAGAGGTTGTCGACGAAGGCCAATTGCACTTCGGCCTCGGGGGCTTCGTCCAGCAGTTTGCGCAACTCCAAGAGGCCTTTGCGCGGCAGAATGGCCCCTGAGAGGGAAGCCAATTCCGCGCCCAACTCGCGCTCCACCATGGCCAGCCTATGCCCATCGGTAGCCACCATACGGACTTTGTTGTCGTCCCTGGGCTCAAAGAAGACGCCATTCAAATGATAGCGCGTCTCGTCCGTGGAAATGGCGAAGGAGGTACGGCGAATCATCTCCAGCAAGTTGAGGGCGGAAATGGAAACCCACGGGGCGGACTCTCTGGCCGGCAGTTTGGGAAACTCTTCTTCAGCAAGCCCCACCAAGCGGTAGTTGGCGGAGCCGGAATTCATTTCCACGTGGTTGTTGGGTTTTTTTGAGAAGGAAACCTGGGCTTCGGGCAGGTTTTGCACAATGTCCAACAAGTGTTTGGCCGAAAGCGCGACGGCCCCCGTTTGAGAAACCTGTGCGGGCACGTCGCTGCTAAGGCCCACGTCCAAGTCAAAAGCCGTCACGCAAACGTGCTGGGGCTTGGCTTGGACGAGCACATGCGAGAGTATGGGCATGGTTGCTTTGCGCTCGACAACGCCTTGTGCCCTTGCGAGGGCTTTTCTCAACTCGTCCGTGGAAATTTGGAATTCCATAGAGTTGCCTCTAGCCTGAGTAGACGGGTAGAGCAAGAGGCAGTTAAGGGGGGGGTTATTCGCCCTCCGGGCGGGGGGGGTGTCTCCCATGGAGTGTTTTTATTACCCTCCTATAGCCCTGAGTTTTATACAACTATCCCCCGGCTATGCCGCTAGCCCTCCCCGGAGGGGAATCTTTTTTTAAGCCCACCCCAGGCGAAAATAAACCCCTTTAATATAAACGGTAGTGCCCCGTCCTCTTAAATAGAAAAAGCATGTCCTCCTCCTGTACGCCAAAGCCAATGTTGTGAATCACCAGAGGGGTTCCACCAGGAGCCTTTTTGTCCGAAACAATGCCTATGTGCCCCACGCCCCTGCCCAAGTCCCAGGTGACAATGTCCCCCGGCAAAAAGTCCTCAGCACACTTCCCTGTGGCTATGGCAAAACCCCGGCGCTTTAAAAAAGTCTGTACATTCGGAACACGCCGGTGGTCAATGCTGGAATCCGCACGCTTGGCCCCCCAACGCTGCGGATAACGTGAAAAATACGCCACCATGTCCTCGTGTACCAAACGCTGCAAGTCCACCTTCTGCCGACGCAAGGCACGAATCACAACGTCTGTGCATACCCCCGTCTCCAGGGGGACGTCCCCCCCAGGGTAACTCAACTTGCGCCACGCAGCATCATAGCCTTTCGTCACCCCTATCTGCGAACGCGCATCCTCTAACAAACGCTGGACGTCTATCCCCCACCCAACGGGCTTGCCCGCGGCTAACAACAGCCCTAGCCCTAATATCAACCCTATGCGGAAATGCTTTCTATCCTGCGGCATAACCCTTAGCTTAGCTCAAAACCAACAGCAGGCTTTGGCTCTTCTTCTAAACTTGCTAGACTGTATCCTCCCAATGGGTTCCACTCCACATAACCAATATTCCCCTCCTCATATGAGTGCACGAATTCTATTGGTGGAAGACAACCCCTCCTTGGTGAATAACCTCGGCGGCATCCTCCGCGAGTTTGGCTATTTGGTACGTTCCGCCTCCACCTGCCAACAAGCCTTGGAAATCGGCAAAAGGTGGATGGACATCGCTCTGGTCAACCTTCTGCTCCCGGATGGCAACGGCACAGCACTGGCACAAGAGCTGAAACAACAAAGCCCTCACGCAGAAATTATTCTCCTCACCGGTTTCGCCTCCATTGAGTCCGCAGCTCAAGCCGTGCGCTCGGGAGCTTGGGCCTATTTGGTGAAACCCTGCGCAACCAAAGACTTGCTTTCTGCCGTCGAAACCGCCTTGCGCCATGTACGCGCCCAAGAAGAAAAAAGACAGCTGGCCAAACGCGCCCAAACCGCAGAAAAACTCGCCGCCGTGGGGACGCTGACGGCCGGCCTCTCCCACGAAATCCGCAACCCCCTCAATGGCGCCGCCTTGCAATTGGCGGTGTTGGAGCGCCGCATTCAAAAGCTGGCCAAGTCCAAACAGGCGGCCCTCTTGGAGCCTCTGTCGCTGGTTAAAGACGAAATCCGCCGCTTGGAGCGCATCCTCGACGGCTTCATGCAATTCGCTCGCCCAAGCGACATTGAGAAACAACCCCTGCGCTTGGACGAAGTCGTCGGACGCGTCATCGCCTTGCTGCAACCCGAAGCGCAAAAACGCAACATCGCCCTTGAGTTCTCTTGCGTGGCGGTCTCCGTCTTGGGAGATGCGGACCAACTCCACCAAGTGTTTATGAATTTGACACTCAATGCTTTGGATGCAACCCCCCCCGGCGGCACCGTCCGTCTGCTCACCATGCACTCGGAAAACAACTTCGCGGTGGTCTCCATCGACGACAGCGGCGTCAGCATTCCCCACAATGAAGAAGACAGAATTTTTGAGCCCTTCTTCACAACAAAAGCACAGGGCTCCGGCCTTGGCTTGCCCATTTCCCACGCCATCGTCACCCAACACGGAGGCCATATTCAGGTACGCGCCTCTTCTCTGGGGGGGGCTTGTTTTGCCGTCAGCTTGCCGAAACCAGACTAGAAAAGGTTTCTGCTTCCCCTTGGGTTTTAGCGGCATATTCCTTTAGCCGGTATTGGATTTTTCTAACGCTAATCCCCAAAATGTCCGCAGCCCTCGCCGTTGAGCCGCCTACCATCTCCAGCGTCCCTAAAATGGCCTCCCGCTCTATCTCATAAAGCGTCGCCCCTGGAATAAGGGCCCCTCCCCTCCCCTCCCCTATTGCCCTGTTCGGACCACGTAAAGTGGGAGGTAAATCCTCTAAACCTATTTCAGCATGGTTGGTCGCCAATACCACGGCACGCTCAATGACATTCCCAAGCTCGCGTACGTTGCCGGGCCAGTCATAGGCCAAAAGGCTGTTCAACGCCGACGCAGAAACCCCTCCAATTTTCTTGCCATACATCTGCGAAAACTTTTCTATAAAATGGCTCGCCAACTCCGAAATGTCGGACTTGCGGTTGCGCAAAGGCGGCAAAGTGACGGCCACCACATTCAACCTATAAAATAAGTCCTGCCGAAATTTTCCCTGCCGCACCTCTTCAGCCAAATTCTTGTTGGTAGCCGCAACAATACGGACATCTACCTTTAGGGTTTGCATACCGCCTACACGCTCAAACTCCTGCTGCTGTAAAACCCTTAGCAACTTAATTTGCAACGCAGGGGAAACATCCCCTATCTCATCTAAAAATAAAGTGCCGTCATGCGCTAACTCAAACCTCCCCTCCCTGCGCCCTAGCGCCCCCGTAAAACTCCCCTTCTCGTGCCCAAATAACTCACTCTCCAGCAAAGTCTCTGAAAGGGCCGCACAGTTGACTTTCACAAAAGGTTTTTCGCAGCGAGGCGACTCCTCATGAATCGCATGCGCTACCAGCTCCTTGCCTGTCCCGGACTCTCCCAAAATTAACACCGTGGCCCGCGTGGGCGCCGCTCGGCGAATCATCTCAAATACCGAGCGCAACTCCGGACTGTCCCCAACAATGTGTTTGAAGCGGTAGCGCTCCTGCAAACGCTCGCGCAACAAACTCCTGTCCCGAAGCAAAGCACGCTTCTCCAGCGCCTTCTCCAAAACAACCAATACCGTATTCACATCCAAAGGCTTAATGAGGTAGTTCTCCGCCCCCTCCCTCATCGCCTCCACCGCCGCCTGTACACTCCCAAACGCCGTCATCATAATAAAATGCGTGTCCACCCCTTCGGCACGACAACGCCGCAACAGCGAAATGCCGTCTAAATGGGGCATACGCACGTCGCACAACACCGCATCCGGCGCAAACTCCAAAAGCTTGCGGTAACCCGCCTCCCCATCCGCCCCCTCCGCTACATCAAACCCCTCTTCGAGAAGAATGGTTCGCAAAGCTTTGCGCGCATTTTCTTCATCATCTATCACCAGAATGCGGGCTCTTCGCGGACGCTCTGCTTGCATGTTCAGTCTCTCTCTTTGGGTTGCAAGGCAGATTTTCCCGGAGAAAGAAAACGGGCGCTCCTCTCTTTGAGCTCTTGAGTCTGAAGGTTTTGAATGCGCGCTCGTACTGCAGGGAGAATGGCGTCCTTGCGTTCGCCCTCACCTTCACTTCCATAAAGCATCTCTTTCAAACGCTCACGCTCAACACCAATACGAAGAGGAATGCTGGCGCTTGAAAAAGGCTCTACCTCGGCTAAATAGCCCGCCTCTACCTTGGGAAGCCCTATAATAACTTCCGCCCCCTCCAAAAAACGCGCCTCAATGCGATAGGTGGCAGCCGTTGACTGCTTGTTCACCAAATGCAATTCATATTGGTTATAAATTTTGGAGCCTTCCAATATCCAAGGGGAAAAACCCGAAGGCCTAAACATCAACACTTCAAAAGACTGACGCTTTGCCAAAGAAAAACTCAAAGCCCCAAAAGCAATCAAAATGGCAACAGCATAAATGAAGATGCGTGGACGCAAAAAACGCCGTTTCCCAGTGCTCAACTCCTGTTGCGAAGCATAGCGAATGAGTCCTTGGGGCTTGTTCAGCTTCTTCATGACTTCATCACAAGCGTCTATGCATTGCGCACAAGCCAAACACTCCATCTGCAGGCCCCCGCGTATGTCCATCGCTGTCGGGCATACATAAATGCACCGCTTGCAGTCTACACAATCGCCTCGCTGGGGAGCTTCTTCCCCAGGCTTGGCCTTCACCAGCTTGCCTCGGGGCTCGCCTCGCTTGCTGTCATAGGAAATCACCACAGAGTCCTGGTCGTGCAAAACGGACTGCATGCGCCCATAGGGGCAAAGCACCACGCAAAATTGCTCGCGAAACCATGCAAAGTTGAAGAAAAACAAAACCGTCAGCACAGCCGTCCATATGAAAGGCGTCAAATGTGCCAAAGGCCCTTCTTGTACCATGGTGATATAGGCTGGGACGGAGACAAAAAGCGCAACGGAAGCATGCGCAACAAAGGCCGCCATCAACAAATAAAGCGCATGCTTGAGTATAAACCTCAAAACCTTGCCCATACCCCATGGTTGTAGGGCCGCTTTTTGGGCTTTCTCCCGAGAGCCGTCCACCAGCCGCTCAATGGGACGAAATAAGGCCTCTAAAAAAACCGTCTGCGGACAAACCCAACCACACCACAACCTCCCCCTCCAGGCTGTAATTAACAAAATAGTGAAAATAAACGTTAACCCAAAAAGAAGGACTATCCAAAAATCCTGAGCATTAAAGGTGTTGCCAAATAAAAAAAACCGACGCTGCGCAACATCCAAAAATACGGCCGGGTTCCCGTTGATGTTGACCAGCGGACCTGCAACATAACAACCTATCAATAAAGCAAATATAACCCTGCGCCAAAAAACATAACGCCCTTTGACATCGGCTGTACGGATGACCACGCGAGAACCATCCGGCCGCATCGAAGACATAATGGTCGGTGCTTTTTCTTCTTCAGGCATGGTCCTTAAACCTCCATATTTTGATATGCTTTTAAATGCATACCGATGTGTTGGTGTATGTTGGTATCTCTATAATATATGAAGGGTTCAACACGGCTCAACGGTGAGTTTAAAAGAAACACGCTGTGAAAAGCGGCATGAGTTTTCATGCCGCTTTTTTATACACGAAGAGCAACGAAAGAACTAATTGCCTGCAGGATCGATGATGTCGCCTTCAGGCGCTTTCCCTGACTCGTTTGTGTTCCGTATGGACAACACAAACACAGCCACTTGCTTCACTCTTTCAGCTCCCAAACGTGCTCCCCAAGCTTCCATGCCTTTTTCAGGGAAACCATTGGTGACAGCCTCAATGATTTTCATGGGCTCATAACCATGAATCCAATATTTGTCTGTAAGGTTGGGACCTATGGAGCCTTGCGCTTTGTCTAAATGACAAGAAACACAAATTTGAGAGAACACTTTCTTGCCCGCAGCAACCATGTCTGCATCTTTGGTCATCGCCCAAAGTGAGTCATCACCCAGGGGTGTATCTGCAGCAAGTTTTGCCTGAGCAGCTGCATTCGCCGCTTTCTCTGCCTCATAGGCAACCAATGGGCTTGGAAGTTTTTGGGTTGTCTCATAAACAAACCAATATCCAAAAGAAAAGACGATGGTCCCAATCAGAATGGCCAACCACCAATTGGGAAGACGATTGTCCTCTTCTTCAATCCCGTCATAGACGTGGTGAACTCTGTTATTTTCACTCATTGTTGAACCTCACCATTATCTTGCAAGGGTAGAGAAGCCACATGGATATAATCCGACTTCTTGTGAACAAACATGACAGACACAACAACCGCCAGAAAAACCCCAATGAAGAAAAGCAACCCCATCAAAGGCAAACTGGTGTAGTCCATCCCTTCTAAATACCTAGACATTGTTAACGCCCTCCCTCAAGCATACCCACAGGTGTGCCTGCCGCTCTCACAGAAGGCGCATCAAATGCAATACCTTGGCTTTTCCCAACTTTTTGCAAATAGGCGATGAGGGCAACCAGTTCGCTGTTCCACTCAAGGCCATCTGCGCCTATGTCTTTGAGAACGGCTTCAGCTTGAGCTTGCTGATCTTGCTCTGCAAAATCAATCTGCGCATTGCTGTAGGGCACACTCAGCTTCTGCATGAGACGCAGCTTCTTCTCACCCAGCTTGGCGTCAATCTTGTTGCTGAGCAACCAAGGATAGGCAGGCATGTTGGAGCCTTCGCTCGTCGCACGTGGATCTATCATATGGTTATAGTGCCAAGAAGACGGCCGCTGCTTGACGCCTTCCCGGTGAAGATCTGGCCCCGTTCGCTTGGAGCCCCATTGGAAGGGATGATCATAAACGAATTCTTCAAGCTGTGAATGCTCGCCATAACGCATCGTCTCCGCCAAGAAAGGCCTGACTTGCTGCGAATGGCAGAGATAACAACCTTCTCGGACATAGACGTCTCTGCCTTGAAGCTCCAATGCCGTATAGGGCTGTTGATATTTGGCTGCATCCTTCGGCAAACTTTGATGAATGAGCAGCGTCGGCAAAAGCTCTGCCACACCTCCAATCAAAATGGCCAACAGCGTCATCGTCGTAAACGCAACGGCATTCCCTTCAATAATGGCAAACCATGACTTTCTGCCTGCCTTCTTGTCACGTGTGTTGACAATCCAAGCAACCACCGACAGCAGAAGGATGACACCCATGAGCGCCATGGCAGCCAAGGGGCTCGTCATGAAACCAATGGCCAACACAAAGACGAGAATAATCCCTGAGAAAACAAACGGCCTCCCAAGAATGATGCCCACCAAACCCTCTCCCGCAGGCGCAGGCTGCTTGGGTGCAACCACAACCTCTATGGTGGTGGTTACAGCTTTGCCGGCCAATGCTGTTTTGAGAAGGTTCCAGCACATGATGATGAGGCCCGTAAAATACATGGCGCCACCAAGAGCTCGGACGAGATAAGGAATTTGAATGGCTGCCAAAGTCTCAAGGAATTCAGGGTGCAGCAAGGAGCCGTCCGGGTTCATCGCACGCAACATCAACCCTTGCGTGACGCCCGAAATCCACATGGAAACCATATAGAGGACAATACCGATGGTCGCGAGCCAGAAATGCAAGTCGGCTCCCTTCACCGAATGCAGCTTCGTGCCATAGAGCCTCGGCACCAGCCAATAGAACATGCCGGCAGCCATGAGACCGTTCCATCCCAAAGCACCCGAGTGCACGTGGCCAATAATCCAGTCCGTGTAGTGAGCAAGGCCGTTGACGGTTTTGATGGAAAGCAAGGGACCTTCAAAAGTCGACATGCCGTAGAAGGTGACGCCCGCCACAAGAAACTTCAGCACAGGGTCTTCACGCAACTTGTGCCAAGCGCCTCGCAACGTCAACAAACCGTTCAACATACCACCCCAAGAAGGCGCCCACAGCATGACGCTGAACAACATGCCCAAGGACTGCGCCCAGTCAGGAAGCGAGGTATAAAGCAAATGGTGCGGACCTGCCCAAATATAAATGAAAACCAGGGCCCAAAAGTGAACCACCGATAGCCTATAGGAATAGACGGGGCGCTCCGCGGCTTTGGGGAGGAAATAATACATAATACCCAAAATGGGGGTCGTTAGAAAGAAGGCCACTGCGTTATGGCCATACCACCATTGGACCAAGGCATCTTGTACGCCGGCATAGATGGAATAGGACTTGCCAAGCGTCAACGGCAGAGCCAGGTTGTTGGTGATGTAGAGCACCGCAATGGTGACGATGGTGGCGATGTAGAACCAAACCGCAACATAAATTTGCTTCTCGTTGCGCTTGGCCATGGTCCAAAAGAAGTTGAGAGCGAAAACCACCCAAATGACAACGACGGCCAAGTCTATCGGCCATTCCAATTCCGCATATTCCTTGCCCTGCGTAATCCCCAAAGGCAAGGTGATGGCAGCTGCCGCAATGATGGCTTGCCACCCCCAAAAATGCAGATTGGATAAAAAGTTGGAAGCCAAACGCGCCTTAAATAAACGCTGAATGGAATAATAAATACCTGCAAAAAGCATGTTGCCCACAAACGCAAAAATAACCGCGTTTGTGTGCAGCGGCCGCAACCGCGAAAATACGGTAAAGGGGATTCCAAAGTTTAGCGCGGGCCAAACCAGCTGGCAGGCAACCAAAATCCCCACCAACATGCCGACAACACCAAAAAGAATGGACGCCCATATAAAGCGCCGTACCGTGGTGTCATCGTATTCGATGCGTTGTGTTTGCATTACTTCTCCTCCGAGTTTGAAGGCACTGCCGAATCAGCCGGCAGTGACTCTCTGTCTTTTCTCAAGTTGTCTTCCTCCAATGGAAACAAGGCCATTCTGTCAAAATGCTCAAAATCCTTCTGGCGTACCGAATAGAAAAATAGAATAAGCCCCCCGGCAACAAGAACCAGGCTCACAAAAACTTGCAGCAGCAAAATCATCACGGCTGCACCTCCTGCGCTCTCCAAAAACCACTCTCCGCCCTTCTGCTTTTGGGGCCACGAAGAGCAAAAACGCAGAAGAAAATAAGCCCCAAAGAGGAAACCGGCATGCTGACCGCAGCCCAAACAGGTGTCATATAACCCAAAAGTCCTATTAGCACGGCAGCACCGTTGTAAACCAAGGAAAGTCCAAAAATCTGTTGCGTGAGCTTGCGCAGATTCATCGCAGAAGTCAACGCTGCTTCAATGCCTAGAATACCTTCACCTATCAGAAAGAAGTCGGATTTCCCAGGCATAACGGGACGATGGACCGCCGGAGTCCCCGCACACCAGGCCTTCTCAAATGCCATAGAATCGTTCACGCCATCCCCCAAATAGAGGCTGTCCATGGCATTGAGGCGCTCCACCGCTTCGGCCTTCTGCTGGGGCGTTTGGCTCGCCAAAACATGCGCGTGCGCAATGCCCAGGCTGTCGGCCAAGGCCTGCGTCCTCTCCAGACTGTCCCCTGAAATGACCCAAACCTCTACGCCCTTTTTCTGAAGCGCTTGCACTTCTCGCGCTGCGTCCGTACGCAAAAGCTCTACGGTGGCTAAGCAGGCCACTTCTCTGCCATTGCACGATAAAACCGTCGCCTTGCTTTGGCTCCCTATGGAAGCGGCCCAAGAAGCACGCCCCAGGCGCCATAAATCTTCACCTCGACGCCACTCTACCCCTTGGCCCCATATTTCCTGTATGTCAGCCCCTGCATCAAAACCCGGCTCCATCCCCTCAAAAGCAGCTGCAATACACATGCTGATAGGGTGGCTGGAGCGTGAAGCCAAATTATAGAGTACGTGCTTCTCGTCTGCCCCCATCTCCAAAAGCTGCTGCGGATTCTTCAACTCCAAACGCCCCAAAGTCAGCGTCCCCGTCTTGTCAAAAAGGACTTTCTTCACCTGCGTCAGACGGTCAAGCAAATCCCCACTGCGTATATAAAAACCGCGCCGCTTCAACGCAGACTGGGTCAATTCATAGGCCAGAGGTATGGTAATTCCTATCGCACAGGGACACGTCACCACCAGCAAGGCAACCGCAACGTTGACGGCCTTGTCAAAACCTGACCCCAACCATAAAACAAAACCTAAGAGGGCAATCACCAACACGCCCACCACCCATACGCGCGCTAGGCGGTTCCAAAATAACAAATGCGAATAGCCTTCTTTGCCCGACGAAGTCTGTCGAAGCAAAGGCACCAAGGGAGAATCTGCAAAATCCGTCAACGCCCGCCCCAACAAAGCCGTGTTTCCTGCATTCAAACTTCCCGCCATCGCCACCTCGCCACAGGACAAACGCTTGGGCTCCGGTTCTCCGGTTATCCAATCCATCGACACTTGAGCTTGCTCTGAAAGCAAACAGAGGTCCACAGGGACTACATCCCCCGGCGCAACCAAAAGCGTGTCCGCCTCCTTCACCTGCGGCGCCCGCACCAGGCGAATGGACTCGCTCGTCTTCACCCTTACCCAGAAATTCTCGGAGCCCACATCCTCCAAAAGGAAACGCCTGTTTTTCTCCAATACACGCTGGCGCAACCAACGCCCCGTTAGCATTAAGGTTACGAAAATATTTAGGGTGTCTAAATAGGCTATGTCCCCCCGCCCTTGCGTGAGTTGTACCAAGGAAACCCCATAGGCCAGGCAAATGCCCAGGGCGATGGGTACATCCAAATGCAAAAGCCTCGTACGCAAACTCGCTAGGGCCGAATGGAAAAAAGGCCACCCCCCATAGAAAACAACAATGCTCGTCAACCCCATGGACAAATAGGTGAAAACCCGAAACAAAACCCCATCCGCCGGAGACATGCCAAAATAGAAGGCCGCCGAAAACAGCATGACATTCATCGAAATGCAAACGCAGACGCCCAAACGGAAAAACCCCGACGAAAAACCCTCCTTGGGCTTGTTCGGCGTTCCAAATTGATAGCCAAAACGCTCGACGGATTTTATCCACTCGTGGAGGTTGAATGCGTCGCGGGCCCATACCAACTGGACTTTGCCCAAAGCCGGGTTGACAACAATTTTGCTCCCACCCTTCTGCCTGCGAAACAACTCGTTGAGCAACCAAACACAAGCACTGCAATGAATGCCCTGTATGTCCAACTCCATGCTGCAAAGAGAACCTTCCACCTGAGCCGCCTTCTCCAACAGAGGCTCCAACCACGTGTGGCTGCGCATTTGCGCAGAAGGCACAGCGGCCGGAGGAAGGGAGCCATCCGCCAAGGTGTAGAAAAGAGAAAGGTCCTCTGAATGGAGAATTTCATAGACCGCTTCACACCCCAAACAACAAAATGACGCATTTTTTGCGCCATAGGGGACGGGGCTACCACAATGAATGCATACCTTTGGCTTGTGGTTAGCCTGGGTTGGGTGAAGCGATGCGAGCATTAGCGGTTTCTATTGCGAATGGCGTGCCTATTATCCCTACCCATTCGTTTAGAAATTACAAAGTCACTCAATAAGCTTTGCTAAAAAAAACCCTGTCCTCCTATGGAAAGCCTTAAAAACGAAAAATTCAGCATGTAGGCCCCAGCAATTGGCAGCGATTTGCACCCCCCCACCCCTAAGACTTTTGGCCATAGGCAGGCTCTTTCTTGAAGACGCTTTAAAATGCGTTTCTTCGGTGAAGCTTGCGCATTTTTTTCGTAAACCCTCTGTTTGCTTGTCCAAATGGCGCATTTTTTTCGTAAACCCTTCCTGAGCTGCATGAAATGCGGCGCCGGGGGGCCCCAAAGGGCTTGAATCCCCCCACGGGCCAGCGTTGAAGGAGAACGTTGTTGGGAAACAACTCAATGCCAACGGGCGTTTTTCAACTCAAACCCAAGGGGAACTTTCAGCACATCCGAATCATACATGTTGATGTAGAGAATGACGGGAGCGGCAAGGCCCTCATAACTCACCTCATACATATCGAGCAATCCGCCGTCTTGGATAAGTCCATTTCTCGTATAAAACGGACAACAGCTGCCCAAACGTTGATAGCGGATGGGCTCGCCTTTGGGACCGGTCAACGCATTCAAAAACCGCCTCTCATTTTGAGGCCCCTGGTATTCGTGTGCGCCGCCAACCATAATGGGGTTCTTTTTGCTGTAGCCATAGGTTTTATCGGCGGCATATTCCCGAATGCGGAAGCTCTGCTCATCCACCCATTCCTGCTCTACCTGGGGGCTTCCATAACCCGTTTCAGCGAGGGTCTGCTCATTCACCTCTTCCGGCTCTACCGGAGGACTTTCTTCACTTGCTTCCACAGGCGCCTGCAACGCTTGTTGCTCCGCGCGAGAATGCTCATAGCCCGTTTTTCCTGTCTTGCATGCAGCAGACAAGAGGAAAATGCAGCACACACAAATCCATTTTTCCATAGGGGCAAATGCAATACGACTTTGGGGTTGAAGGCTATAAAATTCGAGTCGGACAGGGGCGATGTTTAGAAACAACTCAGCATATCTTCAGCCTTCACTTTGCGGCTGCTCGTATTGCAATTGTCGCGAAAAGCTTTGGGCCAATAGGCCTTACGGTTGAGGCCCGCGCTGCCCACACGAAGGCCGCGTATTTCCCCACTCACCCCTACCACCCACAAACCATTGCCCAGCAGCACAGGCTGCGCCCCGGGCGAAATATGAATACCCAAGTTTTCCGTCCACAAAGGCTCCCCCAAACGCGCCGCCTCAAAAGCCCATACTTGGCCGCCCGTGGTCACCACATAAACCTCCGCGGGCCTGCCGTCTATGGCCTCACCCAACAGGGGGGAGCCAACGGGGAAGTCGGCGAAGCTGAAGGACACCGCTTCAAGGGGGGCAGGAGGGTTAGCATGGGGGTCGGCATGGGCCGCATAGCGCTTCAACTGGTAGCCGGTCAGGGTTTGGGTTACCATATAGGCTCGGCCTTGGCTGTCAATGGCTGCAGGGCTTTCCTTGGAGGCATTGTTTATCACAGGCTTTGGGCTGTTGTCAGAAAGGGCCATAACCGTAGGGGGGGCTTCCAAAATGTATTCGGTGTATCTCCCCGCAGACAGCCTTTCGTTGCTAAAAGACCATGGATAAAGCGCCGAGAGAGAACCTTCACCGAGAAAGGCGCCATGGAGTCCCACCATCTCTCCGTTGGCCTTTTGAGCCATGGGAATCAAAGCAGGAAAAAGCAGCTCTATCGACTCTGAGTCGATGCAACGTGAAGTCCCCTCGGGCGTATAGAGCACCACATGGCTCTGCGGGACGGCGCTGTTATTGGCCGGCGCCATCAAACGCCAAGGCGTGGAAGCGCCTTTCTGCTCCAACAGAGAAAGCCCCTTGTTGAAGCTGACAGCGGAAGCGTCCTGGAGACATGCCTGCTCCTCTATGAAGCCTTGCGCTTCCACCAAAGCGAGGTATTGTCTGACGTTCCCTTGAGGGCCTTCCCCCTTTAATGCCAAGGCTACACGCCCTGTATCCCCTAAAACCACCATAGGGCCCTGTACGACGCCTGTATGCAAAGGAGAAGTCGCCCCCATGGCGCATAAGGCCGTCTCAAAAAAATAGAGGTGGGCGTCTGCAGCAAACACCAAACGGCCATTCGCTGCCGCTAAAGGCTGCTGTACCCGGTTCTCTAAACCCTTCACCTCATAACTGCAGGCCGTATGCGACAGCTTCAGCTGCAAGCTTTCGTTGAGCACCTTGGGGTTGCCCACCGTGTCCTCGGCCTCTGCACGCACCTCTAGGCTGAGTGTGTCGCCGTTCAAATATGCGGGCACCACCGCCTCACGGCAAATTCTCAAAGGCTTTTCTTCAGAAAGCTTCCACCTCAAAGACATCTCTTGGCCCTCCCCCAACACCTTCACACGGGTCAGCTTGAGACTGTCGGGGCGTATCCCCGTGCCCTGAGCCACCAAGCACAACTGCATGGCCTCACCCAATATAAGCTTTTCGGGGACTTCTAAACGCAACACCGAAGCAGCCGTCTCAAAACAAGCCTCTTCTGTGCCCAGCCAACAAGCATCCTCAGCATCCACAAAGCTGAGTCCACCACACCCCATGGCCATCAGCAAAAATACCCCCCAACCGAAAAGCTCCCGCTTCCTCCGGCATCTCCCTTCTAAATCTCCCATGTGCCAACAATATGTGTGCATATGTATAACCCTAACCTACCATAGCCAGACGCGTCTTCGCAGTACCTTCAAAGTATACCTGATGCGGCATTTAGGGCAATAGGGGGGTTAAAAAAGCATTACCCCTAAAAAAAATAGCTATTTAGCTTTTAGGGGGGGTGTCTACAGGAGAAGACACCCGGGGCGAGGAGGGGGAGTAGCCCCAGCCCTAGCCCCCCTGCCCCTGTTGCCAGCGCCAGGCGTCCCTACACATGGCCTCCAGGCCCCTCTGGGCTTTCCACCCCAGGGTTTGCAGGGCCGCGCGGGTATCCGCCCAGCACTCGGCAACGTCCCCGGGCCGCCTTGCCGCCTTCTCGAAGGCAACGGGCCGGCCGGATACTTTTTCAAACATGCGTATGACTTCCAGGACGGAATAGCCCCTCCCCCCCCCTAGGTTGAGGGTAAGCAACCCCCCCTCCTTTTGGAGGTGGTTTAAGGCTAAAATATGCCCCTCGGCTAAGTCCATAACGTGGACATAGTCCCTTATTCCCGTACCGTCCGCGGTAGGGTAGTCCCCGCCATAAACAAACAGCTTCGGCAGCTTGCCGGCGGCCACCTGCGCCACATAGGGCACCAGGTTGCCGGGTATGCCCTGGGGGTTTTCGCCGATGAGGCCGCTCTCATGCGCGCCGACGGGGTTAAAATAGCGAAGGCGCGCCACACGCCAGGCGGCGTCGGCCTCGCACACCTGCTGCAAAATGGCCTCCAGCATGAGTTTGCTGTGCCCATAGGGGTTGGTGGCTTGCAGCGGCGCGTCCTCGCGAATGGGCACCTGGGTGGGGTTCCCATAAACCGTAGCGGAGGAGGAAAACACCAGCGTCTTCACCCCGGCCTCACGCATGGCCTTCAACAGCACCAGGCCGCCCGCGAGGTTGTTGTCATAATAGTCCAAAGGTTTTTGCACGGACTCGCCCACGGCTTTGAGGGCGGCAAAATGCATGACGGCCTCCACGGGGTGGGCGGCAAACAGCCGGCGAAGCAGCGCGCCGTCGCGCAAGTCGCCCTCCACCAGCACAGGGGGCCTGCCGACAATGCGCTGCAGGCCGGCCAATACGCTGCGGTGGCTGTTGCAGAAGTTGTCCAAAAGCACAACCTCATGCCCCGCCTCCATGAGTTTAAGGCAAGTATGGGAGCCAATATAGCCCGCCCCGCCGGTAACCAGTATGGACATAGGGGGGTTTTATTTTCGCCTGCGGCGGGCGGCAATTTAAAAATTTTTTTTATTTTCCTAGGGGGGGGTAAAAGCATTTATTCCGCCCCTCCAGGGGGGGTAGTTGTCTCCCTTCGGTTGTTTCCTTAGCCCCTGGCAGGGCCGCTTTTTTTCTCATTTTGAGCGTCAGGCGAAACCTTCTGCAGTCGCGCAACGGAAACAGCCGGGCCGCAGGCCCCACCCCCCCTACTCCAAAAAGTTCCCCGTCAGGGGCTCATAAAAACATTCCATGGGAGGCTACTACCCCCCCCGGAGGGCAGAAGAATTGTTTTTAACCCCCTCCCCAGAGGGGAATTTTTTTTAAGCCCCCCGCTTATGCTAGGAGAATAACATGCGCCTCTTCGCTATTGCCGACTTACACCTGCCCTCTACACGCCAAAAAGACATGGAATGCTTCGGCTGGCTCGGCCACCCCAATACCCTCGCGCAACGCTGGGACGCGGCCGTCACCCCCGAAGATGGCGTCGTCGTCGCCGGCGACATTTCCTGGGCCCTCAAACCCGCTGAAGCAGCGCAGGACTTCGCTTGGCTGCATGCACGGCCCGGCAAAAAAATTCTGCTGCGGGGCAACCACGACTATTGGTGGCCTCACTCTACACGCAAACTGCAAGCCCTCTTCGAGGCCTTCCCCTCCATTGTAGGGTGTGTACACAACAGCGCCGTGTGCTGCGGGCCCTATGTCATTTCCGGCTCGCGCCTCTGGGACTTCGCTGAACCCCCCTGCGCTATGCACCCCCATACCCATACCCTGCACCCCCAGGGCGAAACTATGCCCAGCATACCCGCTATGCCCGACTTGGCCCAAATGATTCAGCGCGAAACCCAAAGGCTTAAAACCTCCCTGGACGAAGCCCAAAAATACATACAGGCCAACCCCCGGCTGATACATGTTGTGGCCAGCCACTTTCCCCCCCTCTATGCGGATGGGGCCCCTAGCCCCTTCTCTACCCTTATTGAAAGCCATAGCCCCCAACATTGCGTCTATGGGCACCTGCACGGCCCCAGCCTCTCCTCCGGTTTTGTAGGCATGCACGGGGGCGTCCACTATGTTTTGGCCTCCGCCGACGCGGCCGACTTCTGCCCCCTCCTCCTGGAATCCCCCTCCCCGGCTAACTGACCACAGGCCGCCCCTACCCCCTGGCCCTTGGGCCACCTTACCAGGCAGCGTAGCCCCGCTTGAATCAGCCTTTGCCAAAAAGCTTTGAGCGTCTCCAAACTCGGCGCCTCAAAAGGACTGTTAGGGTGGGGGTTAAAAGGAATGAGGTTAACCCGGGAGGGAATACCTTTAAGGAGGTATACCAAGCGCCCCGCGTCCTCCTCACTGTCATTCACCCCCTTCAACAGAAGGTAACCGATAAAATGCTCGCGCCTGGGTTGCCGCTCCGCATGGCGGCGCAAAAGGGCCAGCAACTCCCCCATGGGCCACAGGCGGTTTTGAGGCATGAGGAGGTTGCGCTGCGCCTCGGTAGTGGCATTCAGCGAGAGGGCGAGGCTGGCCTGACTTTCTTCCAAAAAACGCTGCATGCCCGGCAACACGCCCGAGGTGGAAACCGTCAGCTTCTGGGCGCGCAAACAGGGCCCGCCGGGTTGTGTTAATACCCTTAAGGCGCGTAATACCTCGTCTAAGTTATCCATGGGCTCCCCCATACCCATCCACACCACGTTGCGCACGGCGGCTTCGGGCCTCCAAAAACGCAGCAGAAAAAACTGTGCCAGCATTTCCTCCGCTTGGAGGTGGCGCGCAAACCCCAGGGAGGCCGTCGCGCAAAAAGCGCAACGCCGCGTACACCCGTCCTGGCACGAGAGGCACAGCGTATGCCGCCCCCGTTGAGGAATGTGTACGGCCTCCACCTGGGCCTTGTCCAACCCCAGCAGGGCCTTGCACGTCCCGTCCTCGGCCTGCACCGTCTTCAACAGCTTCGGCAACACGGCCGGCACGTGGGGTTGCAGCACCTCAAGCCACCGCCGGCCCACAGCCTCCAGGCGGGGGGCTAAGTCCAAGCTGAGGGGGTTATGCGGGGGGTTAGGGGACCTGTGCCACAACCAACGCAACAACCCCAATGCACGTTGGCGGCTGTGCAGTTTTTCCGTCAACTCTTCGAGTGTCATGGCCCAATAGGCGATGGGGGGGGGTTCTTTCTCTAACATGTGTTTTGGAAAACCAGCATACAGCACAAAAGGAGGTTTTTGCTTTTTCGTCTTCAGTGTTGGGAAAGCACTTGGGAAGCATAGAGCGACAAAATGGAAACAACTCCGAAAATTCCTTGCCGAAAAACACCCATGAGGCGAAAGAGGAGGCCTATTGAAGGGGGCTAAAAAAACTCATAACGCCTAAGAAGAAGGCTATAAACCGTCCACTGTTTAGGTTTGTGGTTGTTAACCTGTGCAGCCTTGGACTTGGCCTCATAACCATGTATGTTTTCCTCTCGTTGGGTAGCGGCCGAATAGGAAGTTATGTATTTTCTCTGCCCATTACCCTGGCGGCCAGCTATCTCGGCTATCGCTTTTGGAGTTTTAAAACCGTGGATGGCAGAAATTAAACAACCTTCTGTCTTGGGACAAAAAGGTATGAACGAAGGCGGACATAACGGCGTCAGTACATGGCTGGGCCAAAGTCTTCTAGCTGTCTAACTTCGGCTTTTCCACCTTGTCTGTTATGTCGTCATAGACATATATGCGAGCACGACCGACTTCTATCGTCTTTTTAGGGTCTCCGAAAAAGTCGCGGATTTCTTGGTTATTCCAGTCATACTCTGACCATTCATCCTGCTGTTCATCTTTCCAAGCAATGAGAAAATCAAATTTTCCAGGACGATAAAATGTTTTTTTGTCCACCAACCATAACATGGGAGCATGGGGTTTATAGCTTATTGTAGCAATTCTTTGCTCATTCAAAACGAAATTTGTAGACAAAGCATTGCCAAACCAAGCATATCCATTGTTCAAATTTTCGGCGCGGATGATTTTCGCTATTTCCTGTCTTTCTTTTAATTTCGGATTCATCCTATAGCGACCATGGGTTGTTTGATATATGATGGAAACCAAAAAAGTGACAACAAATAGAACGCCGAGCTTCTTGCCGGTTGGCCATTTTGTGTTCAACCAATAGCCCAATATGATGAGGCCGTTGATGAAAAATCCCGCTAAATATCTCGGGGTTTTTTCTATTTTAGAAAACAGCTCCGTCCCCAGGACAAAAACAGAACCTAGGAGCAAAAATATCATAAACCTGTTTTTATCGCTGGATTTTTCTTTGTATATTTGAATTGAATATTTGGCTTGGAGATAGATTGCAAGAAACATGGCCACAGAAAAATAGAGTCCCGGAATAGCCCATTCCAGCTTCATTCCCCAGAAATTGGCCGAGAACAGTTGAGCCAAGGAGAGGTATACGTTGGAGAAGCTGTTGCCAAGTTCGTTGAAATGCACCAGGGTTCTGCCCCGCTCAAGAATGCCCGTCGCCCCCGGAACCTTGAGCCCTATATTCTTCAATAACATATAGCGGATAGCATAGACAGCCATGCCCAAAACCACCCATTTCGCCATGGGGTCTATTTTCTTTGTTTTGATAGAATAAAAGACGTTTTCAAAGACAATGGGAATAAGAAAATAGACGATGTTATAGTTATCAATCCAACATGCAAGAAGGGCAACGATGCCACACTTCACCCATGGCGAGCTGTTCTTGCTATAATACAAACATGCCGCCGACAATGTGCATAACATGGGTGCAACATGGGTGAAAGCTTCAGCTAACTCTATTGAAGACATGGATATGATGAGGGCAGCGAAAGCTAATATTGGAAATATGCTGGGTCTTTTCCAAAGCAACACTTGGACGGCAAGAAACAAAACCCCACCCAAAAGAACTGTCAAACTCACCATCGACAATGCGTGGACAATCTCATAGTTGCGGAAAAACAACGACCAAAAACCTTCCATGGCCGAATAGGGAAAATAGTGGGAGATGGTGCTCCCGACAAAATCCCTAAGCAGTATATTCCCTTCTGCAAGGGCACGGCCCGTTATGGCATACCATGCATTGTCGCTGTGCACATAGTCCAGTTTCGTCGTTATAAACAACGAAATACACATCAACCCTATGCCCACCCCTGCAATCCATTTTGATATGTTTTCTCTAATGAATACCCGCATGTTAGCCTTGTTTGTATGTCCAATTTTTTTGCAGCGAAAACCAAAACAACCGGCTTTCCATAGCCAAATAGACAGGGTGAGCGCAATATACTTTTACAGCGGAAGTGTCCGTGGCCGGGGCGAGCCCACAGGGGTGTCCACAGCGGGGCCATTCCCGGACGGGGCCCCTATGCCCGCATGACGGCTCGGCATATGGCCTCCTTCCTGGACTCCAGCAAGCGGGTGGTGAGGGGCCATAGGTTATAATAAACCATCCAGGAGCCTAGGGCTAAGCTTAACAAAAGCATACCTAGCCCCCCGCTGGGCCTTTGAGCCCCTAGGGAAGAAACCAGCCAACTCCAGGGGGCTACCCCTAAACCTGCTGCTGCTACCCCCCCTAGGGTAACGGCCAGGGGCAGCCTGTCCTTACGCTGGAGGCTGGCGTGGAATTTCACGGGGAATAAAAGCGACATAACATTCCCCGCGCACAACAATACCGGCAGCAATACCCCTACCGCCCCCGCGGAAAATAAACACTCCCTCCACCCCCCTCGGCCTATGTAGCCCATATAAAATACGGCTACCAGGGCCGACAAAAGGGCCCCTGCCAGGGCTTGTACGAGGTTTTTGGCGCGCAATACCCAGGCCATGTCCAGGGGGGCCGACAACAACGCGAAAAAAGCCTGCCCCTCATAGGCAAAACTGTTTTGGGCAAAAGTCGACGTCATCAGCGTCGCCGCATAGAGGCACAAAGCCCCCATGAGAAAAGCGTCCGCCGCCTCCCCCATGGCATAGACAAACAGTGTCCTGGCGGAAAATACGCGGATGAAAATGCACAGTACAAAGGGTACGCAGGCCAGCAAACGCGCCCTCGGGTGCTTCCAAAACTCCAGGGCCTCCTTCCACAGCAATACCCCCTTCAGGCTGGAGGGCCTGGCAAACCCCTCCCAGGCTTGGGCAGCTTTAGGCTTAGGGGGGGCACGGAAATTCCTGCGGAGGAAATGCACCAAAAACCCCCAGGCTACCACCATCAGCAGGGCCCCCCACTCCAATAAAGCCATCACATAGGCCAGGGGGCCTAGGCCCCTACCCCCCCCTTCGCCTAAGCGGCCTAACCCCTCCCCCAAATAGCCCGTAGGCAGCTTGCCCAGGGCCAACGTGGCCCGCTCAATCAGCTCGTCCGAGAGGGCCCCCAACGCGCCAAAGTCCGCTTCAAATAACCAGGAAACGTCAACAGGGGGAATGAGGGTGGCCAGGGCTAAAAATAACAATAGGCCCCCCCCTAATATTTCGGCGTTATGCCTATGCCCCAATATGCACAACATGACGTTGGAAAACAGTTGCGCCAAAGCCAAATAGAAAAATACCGTGGCCGCCAACAACAACAAGGGCCAGGGGAAGAGGGCCAGCCCGCGCAACTCCACATAGCCCCAAAAGGCCCCCAGCAGGGGCGACAACAACAGCAGGTTGCGCACTTCCGCTATGCGGGCGAGGGTGGCTACCCACAGCAGGCGGAAACTGGAAATGGGGTAGAGGCTAAAGCGCGTATTCTCACTGAAGTCATCCGCCCCTAGGGACAACAACGGCCACAACCCCCATAACCCCGCTAGGACAAAACTCAAAAGGTGCAGCAAAAATTCAGGCCATAAGTTGGACTGGGCTATGGGGGCAAAGCGAAACAACAGGAGGGTTAGGCGTGCTAAAATACCCCCTACCCCTAGGGCTAGGCCTAGGCCCATAAGCCATAGCCAACCCCCCCGGTTCCTCCTAAAGTCCAAACGCAGCTTGGACAGCAATATAAAATGCCCTACGGCCGAGGGGAGTTTTAGGCGCGTCAACGGGTGCCCCCCCCTTGCTTTAGGTGGGTCAACGCTTGCCCCCCCTCTTGCTTTAGGCGCGTCAACGGTTGCCCCCCCCCAACAGCCGCCGGCGCTGCCCTGGCACAGGAGACAACCGCTTTGGGAGACGGCTACGCACTTCCCCTTTCCTTAGGTGCGTCACCTAACCCCCCCCTCTTCCCCTTGGTTAAAAAACGACAAGGCCAGGGAGGCGGTTTTAGGTTTAGGGAGGGCTTGGAAAAACAAAGCCTCCAGGCTGGGGGCTTTATGCTGCTCCTTTAATGGCTCTATAGGGCCCTCTATGGCCATATGCCCCTCCACCAAAATGCCCACATGGCTGGCCATTTTTTCGGCAATTTCCAATACGTGCGTCGTCATGAGAATGCTGACGCCCTGCTTGGAAAGCCCCAGCAAAAGGCGGCGAATCATTTCGCCGGCCATAATGTCAATGCCTTCAAAAGGCTCATCCAGCAAAACCAGCCGCGGCGAGTGTATGAGGGCCGAAGCAATGGCCAAGCGGCGGCGCATGCCCTTGGAGAGGGAGGCAACCAAGTCATGGGCCTTGTGGGAAAGCTCCAACAACTCCAAAAGCTCCTCCGCGCGGCGCTGGGCCTCCTGCCCGCCAAGGCCAAACATACGCGCCGAAAACAGCAATTGCTGGCGGCTGGTCAACCGCTCAAACAAAGCCAACTCCTCGGGCACCGCCCCCAGGCAACGCTTCACCTCCAAGGGGTGCTGGCGTGCGTCCATGCCCAAAATGCAAATACTCCCCGCGTCGGGCTGCAACACGCCATTCAACAAGGCCAGGCTGGTGGACTTGCCGGCGCCGTTGGGGCCCAGCAGGGCATAAAAAGCCCCGGCCGGCACATGCAGGGACAGGCCCTTGAGCGCCTGGCAGGGGCCAAAACGTTTGTGGAGGCCCTCGGCGACAATGGCCCACGGCGACGCCTTTTCATGGGGTTGGGACATGGGTTGGCACATGGGTTGAGACACAGCTTGGGACACCTTCACCCTCTCCTGAATTTCATATGGATAAAGTCCTCATTTCTACCAGTCCTATTTTCTAATGCTAAGGCCTATAGTCCAATTGTAGGGCTTTAGGCTAATATGCTCTATCCTCACTACCCCCCTGTTTTGAAAGGAGCCCCTATGCGCAACATCGGCTTTGCCGGCCTGGGCATTATGGGACAGGCCATGTCCCAAAACCTCTGGCATAAACAACGCCTCTATGCCGTCTTTAACCGCACCGCTTCCAAGGCCGCCGAGTTTGCCGAGCGTTGGCCCTGCCGGGTTGCCGACACCCCGGCCCAACTTGCAGAGGCTTGTGAGGTGGTGGCCTGCTGTGTGGCTACCCCCAAGGCCCTGGAGGACATTTGCCTGGGGCCCGAAGGTTTTCTCTCCCAAGCCAGAGCGGGCCAGGTGTTTGTGGACTTTTCCACCGTTTCCCCCACCCTCTCCAAACACATGGCCCAGCGTTTTGCCCAAAAGCAGGCCTGGTTTGTAGACGCCCCTGTCACCGGCAGCAAGCCTGCGGCCCAAAACGCCACTTTGTTGGTCATGGCCGGCGGTGAAGCCCAGGCCCTTGAAAAGGCCCAGCCTCTGTTTGAAGCGGTTTCCAAGCGCGTCATTCATTGTGGGCCCAGCGGCGCCGGCAGCCAAATGAAGCTGGCCAACAACCTGGTGGTAGCCCAGTTGACGAGTGCTTTGGCCGAAGCTTTTTTGGCGGTGGAGAAGGCGGGGCTTGCGCCGGAGAAATATTTGGAGGTAGCCATGGCCTCCAGCTATGCCTCGGCCTATATAGAGTACAAAGGCAGCGCCATGTTGCAGGGCAGTCCGGAGACGCATTTTGCCGTAGAGTTAATGCACAAGGACATAGGCCTCTTCCTTGAGGACGCCGCCGCCCATGGCGTCTATACGCCCGGGGCTGCCGCCGCCTATGCCAGTTTCCAATTGGCTTTAGCCCGGGGGTTAAGGGGGGAGGATATTAGCAGTTTGTTTTCCGCCCTCCGGGCGGGGGGTTAAAAGCATTTTTTTTGAGTGTTGTTTTTCCCTCCGGGGGTGTTGTTGTCTCCCTTCGGCTGTTTTTTTTAGCCCCTGGCGGGGCGGCTTTAGTGCTGGGCCTGCGGCCCGGCTGTTTTCAAAAACAACTCTTCTGCCCTTCCGGGGCGGGGGTTATTGTTGCTGGGCCTGCGGCCCGGCTGTTTCTAAAACGGTTTTTTTACCCCCCGGGGGGGTTATTGGTGCTGGGCCTGCGGCCCGGCCGTTTCCGCTGCGCGGCAGCAGTAGGTTTCGCCTACCGGCGAGTCACTTTTTTGTGTGACAAAAAAGTAACCAAAAAAACACCCTCTGGGGCCCCGCCGGGGGCTCCTGCAGCACTCGCGACCCCCTCGAACTCTTTACTT
>WQYA01000015.1 GCA_009781495.1 Cystobacterineae bacterium | reverse complement strand
AGTAGCAGAAGAGTTCGAGGGGGTCGCGAGTGCTGCCTAAGCCCCCGGCAGGGCCCCAGAGGGTGTTTTTTTGGTTACTTTTTTGTCACACAAAAAAGTGACTCGCCGGTAGGCGAAACCTACTGCTGCCGCGCAGCGGAAATGCCCGGGCCGCAGGCCCAGCACCAACAACCCCGCCCGGAGGGCGAAAGAAATGTTTTTACCCCCCCTGGAAGGGGAAAAGAAATGCTTTTAAACCCCCGCCCGGGAGGGCAAAAAAACCGTTTTAAAAAACAGCCGGGCCGCAGGCCCAAGAAAAACCCCGCCCGGAGGGCAGAAGAGACATTTTAGTCCCCCTCCCCAAAAAGGAAAGAGGGGATACCTTTAGAGTTTTAAGTCAAGCTTCAGCCAGAAACTACGGCCCGGTTCGTTAATGCGCCTTGTTTGATCATAGCCCAAAACCATGCTGCCGGAACGGCTGATGGCTTCAGCATAGGTTTTGTTAAACAGGTTGTCGACACCCACAAGCAAAAGCAGGTTTTTACGCAAGCGATAGCCGGCGTTGAGTGAAAACACCCCAAATCCCGGCGTGGCGCCAATGTCTTGTCCGGCAATGCTGCCCTTGTTTTTGTCAAAACGGTTTTGTGCTGCCACCAGACGTGCCAGCGCGCCAAACAACCAAGTCCCATCGTCATATTCCAGAGTGAAACGGCTGTCGAATGGCGGCATCTGCGCAAGGGGTGTGCTGTCCGTAAGGTTGTTGCCATGCACATAGGCAAGGTTTGCGTTGAGGCTCCAATGCCTGGCAAATGCGAAGGCAGCGCCCACTTCCCCGCCAAAGGTGAGGGCATTGACATTGCGCACCAACGAGGCGTCCTTCAGCGCCCTCGAATTGTCAATGAGAATATAGTCCTTCAACCAACTGACAAATACAGACGCAGACAATCGCAGTTTCGGGTGAACTCTATAAATGGCGCCAACATCCAACTGCGTGTTTTTTTCAGATCTAACCTTGAAGGCACTGTTGCTGGTTTCGCTTTGTTTGTTTTGCGAAATGGCTTCCCAAAAGTCAGGAAAACGTTCGTTGTGTCCCAGTCCGACAACAAGGCTGTTTGCGCCAAAGTCATGCTCATAACGAACAAAGCCGCTGGGCAATATGTCGCGCCGAGTCTCCCCTGAAGTCGAAACTCCGGTGCGTTGATCTTTCGCTTTCCAAAAGTCAACGCGCAAACCGGCTATCAACCCGCTTTCTGCGGAGAGGGTTTGTGTCCATTCGGCAAAGAGGCCATGATCATGAAAAGTCGCGTCGGCCAGGCGTGTTTGGCTTCTATAATTCAAGTCGTTTCCCGAGCGAAACCGGTGCCAATTGCTTTGTTGATCAAACCCCACTTTGAGCAGGGACAGGGCACTCAAATGGAGGTTGCTTGCCAACCTGAATCCGGTGGTTCGCCGGTCGGGATTGTTGACACTTTTGGACCCAGGCTGCTCCCGCAGGCTGTAGTTGTCCATTACATGATCGACATAGTTATAATAGGCATGCGCCTCCATCTTTTCGATAAGTGCGGAAATCTTTTTCTTCTCAAACCTGAGACTTAAATTCTCGCGCGCAAATTTGGAGCCATCCATCATGCGATCGGCATAGGCAGCTTTTCCATCGCTGAGGCTTGCTGACAATTCCAGTCGGGTATTTTCATCCGGCATAAAACCGAGGACGGTGCCGATGCTCCAGCGCATATAGCTGGAGTGTACGCGGTTGCCGTTGCCGTCGAGATAATCGTCCATGCTCGAACGTGTGCCGATGAGGCGCATATCATAGCTGGGGTCACCCATTTCTGCGTCGACAATCTGATCGTTGCGACCGAAGCTGCCGAACATCAACCCGCCGAAAAGACGATAGCCAGACTGCTCATATGGCCTGAACTCACGCTCAAACAACACCGTGCCGGCCGAAGAGCCCGGCCCCCAAATAACACTTTGTGGCCCCTTCAGAAGAGTGATGCTGTCATAGGAGCCGGGAAAAATATAAGCCGTCGGCGGATCCATCCGCCCGCCGCAGCCGCCGAGGATGACTTCACCATTGCTCAAAATGTTCAACCGCGAGCCGGCCATGCCGCGAAAAACAGGGTCTCCATCGCTGCCGCCTTTGCGGATGATGGAAAAGCCGGGAATGGTTTTGAGATGGTCCGCACCATCGTGCGCCGGTATAGGCTGACGCGGCGCCTTGGCATCCGTGACGACGGTGAGGGGCTCATCCATCGGCGCCGCTGTGACAACCACCGGCTTGAGCATTTGCTGCTCGACAGCTGTTGCCTTTGGGTTTTGTGCTTCTTGGGTTTCTGTTTCCGAGGTTTGTGTTTCCGGGGTTTCTTCGGCCCAGGCGGGCAACGAGAAAAGTCCCAACAGGAGGAGGCGGCCAGCCATGGGAAAGGAAGGACAAAATAAACCCCATATCTTTTGAATGGACGGATTTGAAAAACGCATAGACTTTCTCCGAGAATATGTTTGCAGCAAACGGGCTTTGACTATGCCAAACGCATGCCATGCACAAGCAAGCGCTGCTTTCGAATTCTTGAGCGCAATTTTTTGAAGCAGCAGGCTTGCAGGCGCAAATTTGTGGTTTTGCATTTGAAGGATGCGAATAAATTTTGCCTTCTTCGCAGGAGAAGGACTTGAATGCGAAGAAAAGAAAGCAAGAGGGTTGCAATTTTTGAGCGTTTTTATTCATAAGAAAATGCCTCCGGTGTCTTGCCCCTATGCCCTCCTTTCCCCCTCTCAAGGCCATGCCCAAACCCGCACAACTGTTTTTGGCCATCGCCATTTCTACGCTTGTACACGCGGGGCTTTTTTGGGGGGGCCTAGGGTGGACAGAGGGGAGCAAGCCAAGGCCTTGGCCTAGGCGGGGCAGCCCCCCCGTTACGGCCTTAGAGTTGCATTGGGTGGATGTTGAGGGGGGGCCTCGTCCTCCTTCTAATCCTCCCCCTCTGACGGCACTACCCCCTCCTAAACCTATTGCCAAAAAGCCTGCTCCCAAAGCGACTCCTCTTGCCTCCCCTGCTAACGCCTCTACCCCTGATATGTTGTTGATGGACACGTTGCCGCCTTCCGCCAAGGGGGCGCCGGTTGGCGTTGCGGATGAGGTTTCCCTCGCTGCTACCCCCCCCGCCTCCTCTGGAGGACCCCCCTCCTCTACCCCTGTAGAAGAGGACAACGCTTTGCAGCAGCGCCTGCAAACCAGTGCCTATGGTTGCTACCCTGCGCGTGCCAGACGCCAACGTTTTGAGGGCACCACGCACCTGGCCTTTTGCGTGGACATGCAGGGCCTGGCTACCCAAGCGCATATTTCGAAAAGCAGCGGCTATGCCAGCCTCGACGAGGCGGCCCTGGAGTGTGTCGTCAAAAAGGCCCAACCCTTGCCTCTGTCCAGCCGAGGCCGGTGTTTTGTGGCGCCCATTGCTTTTAGGGCCGGCATTTGAGTTGCGGCGTCAAGTTTTGGCTGCCCAGGAGGGCCCCCCCTCTTTCTTGCCCTGCGGGAAACGGCGGCTTTTGCCCCCCCCCTTTATTCTCCGGGAGCTTTCTTCTTTATACGCCGCCATAAAAACAACACTGCCCCCACTACCCCTATCGTTATCAGCCGCCACTTTAATTTCTCTTTCGACTTTTCGTCTTTGGCATACCTCTTCAAGTTGTCTTGCGCTCCCGCATTCCCCTGCGCCGCTGCCGCCTCAAACCACTTCACCGCCTCCGCCGCGTCCTTCTTCACCCCAAGGCCTTTGGCATACATCCCCCCGAGGTTGTTCTGCGCCAGCGCATCCCCTTGCTCCGCCGCTTGCCTGAAATATTTCACCGCCTCCGCCTCATCCTTGGCTACCCCATGGCCTTTGGCATACATCCCCCCGAGGTTGTTTTGCGCTTTCGCATGCCCCTGCGCCGCCGCTATTCCATAATGCTCCACCGCCTTCGCTTCATCCTTGGCTACCCCAAGGCCCTCCGCATAAAATACCCCTAGGTTATAGTGCGCTTCTATGTCCCCCTGCGCCGCCGCTAGGCCAAACCACTTCACCGCCTCCGCCGCGTCCTTCTCCACCCCCTCACCCCTGTCATAGGCTAAGCCTAGGTTGTATTGCGCTTCCCTATGCCCCTGCGCCGCCGCTGCCTTATAATATTCTGCTGCCTTCGCTTCGTCTTGGGCTACCCCACGGCCTTCCGCATAAAATACCCCTAGGTTGTATTGCGCGTTCGCAGCCCCCTGCGCTGCTGCCGCCTTGTAATACTCCGCCGCCTTCGCCGCGTCCCTCTCCACCCCAAGGCCTTGGGAATACATCACCCCTAGGTTGTTTTGCGCGGCTACATAGCCCTGCGCCGCCGCTAGGCTAAACCACTTCGCCGCCTCCCCTTCATCCTTGGCTACCCCTTCGCCTTCAATATAGGCTACGCCTAGGTTATATTGCGCTTCCATATAGCCTTGCGCCGCTGCCGCTCTATAATACTCCAGCGCCTTCGCTTCGTCCTTCTCCACCCCCTCACCCCTGTCATAGGCTAAGCCTAGGTTGTATTGCGCTTCCCTATGCCCCTGCGCCGCCGCTGCCTTAAACCACTTCACCGCCTCTAATTCGTCTTTGGCTACCCCTTCGCCTCCGGCATAGGCGGCCCCAAGGTTGTTTTGCGCGTCCGCATCCCCCTGCTCCGCTGCCCGCTGAAGTTGTTTCAGCGCTTGGCCACTCGTCTTTGACGCAGAAGCCAGCGCGTCTCCATAGGCCAACAGAGACAGCACCATCCACACCATGGCTAAACGTATTCTCATCGTTCCTTCTTTCAACAAATGTAGGCCGGACAGCCCAGCACCCACATGGGCGGCTTGGGGGACAACGCTTCTTTTAAAAAAATACTTTCAAGAAATAAAGGAGGTTTAGGGCAAGGGCCTTAAATAGGGAAGCGGATCTACCGCTATCCCATTCTTCCTTAACTCGAAATGCAAATGGGGGCCGCTCGTCCTCCCGGACTGGCCTACCGTCGCAATAACAGCTCCGGCGGCGACTTTGTCCCCCGCTTGTATACGCAATTCATGGTTGTGCGCATAGAGGGTAATCAGCCCCGCCGTATGCTCAATAATAACAATATTCCCATAGCCCTTCTGCTCCCCCGCATAGAGGACTTTGCCCCCCGCCGCCGCCTTTACTGGCGTCCCTAAGGGCGCCGCTAAGTCTATGCCGTCGTGTATCTCCTTCCCCTTCTTCCCAAACTTCGCATAAAGCATCCCCTGTAGCGGCCACTCCAAACTAAAACCGGAAACTGCCCCTCCCCTCTCCCCTGGCCCTATAGGCCTCCCCTCAAGGGGTATAGAGGAAGCCGGTATTAACAATGGTTGCCCCACTTGCAAAACGTCTGTCTCGCGCAGCCCGTTGACGGCCAACAACTCGGCCAAAAGCACGCCGTGGCTTCTCGCAATGCCATAGAAGGTTTCTCCCTTCGCTACCGTGTGGACGGGCAAGTCGCCCACCTCTTGAGTGTCGGAGGTTTTGGGGGACTGTGTCGTTTTGCCCCGCGTGTCCGGGGAAAAACCCTCCTGCCGCACTACCCCCGTCTTCGGGCATGCTGCCGTCCAACAGGCCAACAACAGCAACAGCACATGCCGTGCCGCGCGGTTTAGGGGGAGAGGTTTTTCCACTGGGCTTCCATCAATTCCATGCTGCGGGTGTCGTCTGCATTCAAAGAGAGGGGGGTTATGCTAATAGAGTTATGTTCATATACGGCGACGCAGTCCGTCCCCTCTAGGGACTCATGGTGGTAACGTAGGGCTGCCCCTAGCCAATAATAGGGGGGGCCCCCCTCCCCGTCCTCCCTCTTCTCTACTTTAAAACGGTAGTGGTGTATGCCCAGGCGCGTCAACACCTCCCCCGAGGGCGGCTTGCCCTTCTCCGGCACATTCACATTCAACAAAAGCCCCGGCGGGGCATGCTGCAAGGCCCATGCGCAAAGCCGGCGCGCAAAGGACGCGGCATGGCCAAACTCGGTGCTCGCCGAGTTGGCCAGAGAAATGGCAATGCCCGGTACGCCACGCAAGGCGGCTTCGCGCGCGACGGCTACGGTGCCGGAATAGAAAACGTCGGTGGCCAGGTTGGCCCCGTGGTTCATGCCTGAAACCACCAAGTCGGGGGGGGCGTCTTTCATGAGGCTGTGGAAGGCCATAAACACGCAGTCCACAGGGGTGCCGCTCACCTGAAACCAGCGGGGTTGCACCTGGCTTATTCTCAAGGGGCGATGCAAAGAGAGCGCATGCGAGTTGCCGCTGCGCTCCCCGTCGGGGGCTACCACCCAAACCTCGGCTAAATCTTCTAAGGCTGCTGCTAATACCCTTAAACCTTTTGCGCCTATGCCGTCGTCATTGCAAATGAGTATCCGCTTCTTCAAACCTTGCAGCTCACTTTCAATGCGCCCTTCCCTCCATAGCGGGCTTGCGCGCCCAAGGCTTCTTCAATCCGCAAAAGTTGGTTGTATTTCGCAATTCTGTCGCTGCGCGAAGCGGAGCCCGTTTTAATCAGACGACAGTCCAAAGCCACCGCCAAATCCGCTATGGTGGCGTCCTCCGTCTCCCCGGAGCGGTGGCTCATAACGGAAGTCATCCCCGCACGGTGCGCCATGCGTACGGCTTCAAAGGTTTCTGTCAGCGTGCCTATTTGGTTTACCTTTACCAGAATGGAGTTGGCTGTCTTGCGCTCAATGCCCATCTTCAAACGTTGCGTGTTGGTGACAAACAAGTCGTCCCCTACCAACTGCACGCAAGGGCCTAGGGCTACCGTCAATGCCCTCCACCCCTCCCAGTCGTCTTGGTCCATACCGTCCTCTATGGAGACAATGGGGTAACGCTCACAAAGCTTGCTATAAAGCTCAATGAGGCCCCCACTGTCATAGTCCTTGCCCTCACCCTTCAGCTTGTAGCGCGCGGAGGCCTTGTCATAAAACTCGCTGGCCGCTACGTCCAAACACAGGGCAATGTCTTTGCCCGGTTCATAGCCCGCCTTCGCAATGGCTTCCATAATCAACGAGAGCGCTTCCTCATTCGCAGGCAAGTCCGGCGCATAGCCCCCCTCGTCGCCTACCCCTGTGGCTAGGCCCTTGCCCTTCAATATTTTCTTTAAGGCGTGAAATACTTCGGCGCCCCAACGCAGGCCCTCGGCAAAGGAGACGGCGCCCCAGGGCAATACCATAAACTCCTGTATGTCGACGCGGGTGTCGGCGTGCGCACCCCCATTCAAAATGTTCATCATCGGCACCGGCAAACAATTCGCCTGCGCACCCCCCACATAGCGAAACAGCGGCAGGCCCACCGCGTCCGCTGCGGCCCTGGCGGTGGCCATGGAAACCGCAAGCAAAGCGTTCGCACCCAGCTTGCTTTTGTTCGGCGTTCCGTCCAACGCTATCAGCCGGGCGTCCAACTCGCCTTGCTCCGTCGCGTCCATGCCCAAAATTTCAGGCGCTATCACTTCGTTCACATTGTGGACGGCTTTCAGCACGCCTTTGCCCAAATAGCGTGCGGCTTCACCGTCGCGTAGCTCCATGGCTTCATGCTCCCCCGTTGAAGCCCCCGAGGGCACCGCTGCCCTCCCCTGCGCTCCACACTCCAAGGTGACTTCTGCTTCAACGGTGGGGTTGCCTCTTGAGTCCAATATTTCCCGCGCTTGCAGTAGAATGATTTCAGTCATAAACCTCATGCTACCTTCCTTGGACATAAAGGAAAATACCAAAGCTCACTTCTTATGCCCTCCCCTCCCCTACCCCAAAAAAAACGACGCCTCCCACCCTCTGCCCCCCCTGTGGCTAACCGTATACGCGGCGGCCTCTTCGGACTGTGGCTCGGCAATATGTTGGGTATCCCCTTCCATGGACGCCATCCCCCTGTGCCTGAATTCCCTACACTCTATGTTAAACCTCAGGAGGGGGGGCCCCCCCTGCGCCTCCCCTCGGAGTATGGCCTCCCCTTCGCCTTCGCTTGCTGCTGTGCCCAATACCTTTTTCATGCGCGGCAATTCCAACTGGGGGAGCTCCTCCAGGCCTATGTCCACTATGCCGCCCTCCTCCAACGCGCGGAAAAATTGGCCCCTAGCCCACCCCCTTATGAGGAAAATACCCCCCCTCAACCCCAGGAAAATAGCCCCCCCCTGCCCTCCTTGGAGCCAGGCTTGGCTTGGGCCCTGCAACAGTTTCCGCGCTTTCATTCCGCCAGCGCTTTCTTGGAATACGCGGCGCGCAGCCCCTTGCCCCACGGCCCTGTCGTGGACGCGGTGTTGCTGCGCAGCTTGCCCTTGGCCTGCTTCTTCTATGCGGATACGCCCAAGCGTATTGCCGCAGTCATGGAAACCGCTTTGGCCGCGCAGGGGGGGGCGCTGGGCGCTTTGGGCAGCGTCGCCCTCGCCGCCCTCCTCGCAGAGTCCATCCTCTCCCCGCAACCCCATGCCCCCCTCAAAGCCCTGCTGGAAGCCATGCAGCGCGACATGGCGCAGGCCGCCCCTGCCCTCTTGCAAATGGGCCTGGGCCCCGCCGCCTCTATACACCAGGCCCTCGCCTCCCTTCATGAGGACATTAACCATGCCCAAAAGGACAGCCCCAACCTCTATGGGCCTGCACTTAACTTGCGCCAACATGCGGGGTACTTGCGTGTAAGTTTTCGCCTCGCCCTCTGGGAGTTGTTCCACGCCCCTGAGGAAGCCCCGGGCAGCGTGGTAGAGGACGTTATACGCCGGGGGGGCAGCCCGAGTAGCCAGGGGGCTTTGGTGGCTTGCCTCTGCGGGGCAAGGTGGGGGAAGGCTTGCCTGCCGCGGCCGGGTGAGGGGGCGTTTTCTCCCTCCTCCCCTTCTCCTCCCCCCTCCTCCCCGGTTTTCCAAAATGCCTCCTTCTTGGAGACGTTGGGGGAGGCATTGGTAGCTAAGCTATAATTTGGGCCTGTGGTATGGGTGTTTTAAAAAACGGTTTTTTCGCCCTTTTCATCAACGTCGAAAAGCAGCCAACTGCATGGACAAGCGTCTTACGGCAAGCTCTGCCGCCCGGCGCGCTTTTTCCGTCTTCGCAAGCTCTTCTTCTTTCAACAACAGGCGTTGTCGCAAATTAATCAGCTCCCTGCCTTGTCGTTCGACCAGTCTTTGAAACTCCTGCAGTTGATCTGTCAGCCGCGAAATATGCCCTATCAACTGGGGATCTGCTGTTGAGGCTTGCGCGAGGGTTTCCGATGAAGACTTCACGGGGAGAACCAGTCGGTGTTGTTCTGTAGTCTCAACCAAACGTGTTTTTTCTTCTTCTTTGGGCACAAACTCCATAACCGACACTTCTTCGCCCAAAACAATAGGCCCAATCTCTTCCGTATCCTTCTTCCTAAAGGAGGGGTTGGAATGTTCTTTTATGATCTCCGGGTTTCGAAATTCTTCCGGCATACCAAATTCTGCCAACAGCTTTTTGAGCGCATTCGCAGCATCCGGCAACATCGGCTCAAAACGCAGGCGTATCCCAGGCAGACAAGCTTTTTTCTGGGCTGCCTTCGCAGAAGCAGCCCAAACCACGCGCGCGCGCACCGAAAAGGCAATCGGCGTCCCGACGCGAAACAACTGCAAGCCCATGAGCACACCTATGGGCATAGGTTCTGTTACGTGTACAAAAGCGCCTCTGGCACTGAGGTTGATGACGGGGAAGGGAAGCGTCGTGCTCAATACATTGATATAGGTAGAAACGCCGCGCACATCCACCCGAGGTGAACAACGCCTTTCTTCGCCTCCATAAACCGAAATAGCTGGGGCTGTGTCCTTATTATCATCCCTCACTGCGTATCCACTCTTCTGTCAAAACTCCGCCAAGCAATGGCCCAATCTTCTTCTTGGCCATGAGCTCGTCGCATTCGAGCAAAAACGCGCTTTATTTCCTGAGGATATTTCTCAAAGGCTGAAAATTTCTGTTTCTCTTGCGCCATTCGAATCCGCCTTGGCCCTGCATTGTATGCCATAAGAGCCAAGTCAAAGTCACCAAAACGTTCGTGCAAATTCCTCAAATAGCGTATGCCCAGGCGCACGCATAGGGCAGAGTCTGTCTGTATCTCTTGAAGCGGCAGTTTTAAATTTGCCCGGCGAGCCAAATAATCCAAGGTTTGAGGGCGGATTTGCATCAAACCCATGGCGCCCTTCTCAGAAACAGCGTCCAGTTTGAATTGGGATTCGACTTCAATCAACGACAACACCAACAGCGGATCATAACCCGCAAGCTGGGTCTCCTCTGTAATCGCCGCAGCCAACTGACGTCGAACAGTCAATGGCTCCGCAGAGAGTCTCTCCTCCAAAATCTGATCGACCAGCTGGCTTGCTCTGTCCGGTCCACGTGTGAAAACCACATGCTCCGGCGCAGCAGGAGGTTTGAAAACCAGAAAAACAGAATAAACGATGCTGGTTAACAAGGCGCCAACCATTATCCAATAAAAAACTCTCACTGTCCTAAAGTCTATGATCGCTTAAACACAAGCTCAACCAAAATCTGCTTAACTTACCTATACATACAATGAGTATGGGTTAGCATGCTTATGTATGCTTAAAGTTAAAAACCAACCCTCCCCTTCGGAGGCTTGCTATGAAGTTCCCATCAGCAGTGAGCCCATGGACTCTTCGTCCTCATGTACCGCTGCCAAATCCCCTTCTAGGCCCCGAGCAGCCGTCGCAGGCCCCTCAATCGCAACCTCCAGGTGGCGATAGCTTGGAAGGCCTGTGCCTGCCGGAATGAGGCGCCCCATAATGACGTTCTCTTTGAGTCCGCGCAAATAGTCGACTTTTCCGGAAATGGCTGCCTCGGTGAGCACCTTGGTGGTTTCTTGGAAAGAAGAAGCCGAAATGAAGGACTCTGTGGACAGCGAAGCTTTGGTAATGCCCAACAGCAAAGGCTCGCCAACCGCAGGAAGCTTGCCCTGCGAGAGGGCTTTCTCGTTTTCTTCTTCAAAAAGCCACTTCTCCACCTGCTCGTCCACCAGAAACTCCGTGTCGCCCAATTCAGAAACCCGTACGCGCCGGAGCATTTGGCGAACAATCACTTCAATATGCTTGTCGTTAATTTTGACGCCTTGCAAGCGATAGACTTCTTGAATCTCATCCACCAAGAAACGCGCCAACTCCTTCTCACCCAAAACACGCAAAATGTCGTGAGGGTTCACCGCGCCGTCCATCATCGGCTCGCCCGCCCGCACATGATCACCCGAATGCACCGTAATATGTTTGGTTTTAGGGATGAGATATTCCTTCGTTAAGTCTGAACGAAGCTCCCCATTGACTTCCGGCGTAATCATCAGCTTGCGCTTGCCCTTCGTGTCCTTGCCGAAGGAAACCACCCCGTCAATCTCCGCAATAATGGCATGCTCCTTGGGTTTGCGCGCTTCAAACAACTCCGCAACCCGAGGCAAACCACCCGTAATGTCCTTCGTCTTCGTCGTTTCGCGCGGAACTTTCGCGATGTCGCGCCCTGCGGGAATTTCAACACCCTCATTCACCGTAATGACGGCGCCCTGGGGCAAGAAATAGGCAGCAGGCTGGTTGGCTCCCCAAAGTTTCGGCTCTCCCTCCTCATCGCAAATAATGACGCGAGGCCGGGCTTCTGGATCTTTGGACTCAATGATGGTTTTGCGTGACAAGCCGGTGACTTCATCCAGCGTTTCGTTCATCGTCACGCCTTCAATAATGTCCTCAAACTTCACAAAACCATCCACCTCCGCAAGCAAAGGCATGGCGAAAGGATCCCACTCGGCAATCTTCGCGTTGGGCTCCACCCAATCCCCCTCCTTCACCACCAACCACGCCCCATAAATCACTTGGTAGCGCTCACGCTCACGGCCCGAATCATCCACAATCAACACTTCACCGTTGCGGTTCATCACCACAGAGGTGCCGTCAGCACGCATAACGGTCGTCAAATGGTTAAACTTAATGCGACCGGCAAAACGGTTGAACAACTCGCTCTGCTCCGCACGCCGCGTGGCCGTTCCACCTACGTGGAAGGTGCGCATCGTCAACTGAGTGCCCGGTTCCCCAATGGATTGGGCCGCAATCACCCCGACAGCCTCACCAATGGAAACCTTGCGCCCACGGGCCAAATCGCGGCCATAGCATTCTACGCAAATGCCGCGCTTGGTTTGACAGGTGAGCACAGAGCGAATTTTCACTTTGTCCAAACCCGAATTCTCAATTTTGGCAACCCGCGTCTCATCAATCTCTTCGTTCGCATGCACCAATACATCCCCGGTGAGCGGATCCAAAATGTCGTCCAATGCAACACGGCCCAAAATACGCTCAGAAAGCGGCTCAATTACCTCGCCGCCCTCCACCAAAGCCATCATGACAATGCCGTCCATGGTGCCGCAGTCATATTCGTTGATAATGGCATCCTGGGCCACATCCACAAGACGCCGCGTCAAATAACCAGAGTTTGCCGTCTTGAGTGCCGTGTCGGCCAATCCCTTTCGAGCGCCGTGCGTCGAAATAAAATATTGGAGAACAGAAAGGCCTTCGCGGAAATTCGCTATAATGGGGGTCTCAATAATTTCTCCCGAAGGCTTGGCCATTAACCCTCGCATCCCCGCCAACTGGCGAATTTGTTGCTTGGAGCCGCGCGCCCCGGAGTCCGCCATAATATAAACAGGGTTAAACGAAGGCTGTGTGCGTGTCTCTTGCTTGCCATCCGCAGAAATGCCAGCAACCTGCTCGCTGGAAATTTGGGCCATCATCGCGTCAGTGACTTGCTCTGTGGTTTGAGCCCAAATGTCGATTACTTTGTTATAACGCTCACCCGAAGTAATCAACCCGTCCTGGTATTGATCCTCAACCTCCGTTACCTCCTTCTGTGCTACATCGACAAGCTCCTGCTTCTGAGGGGGAATGATCATGTCCTTGACGGCAATTGAAATGCCCGCCTTGGTCGCATAGCTATAGCCCAGGCTGCGAATACGGTCCGCAAGCAACACCGTCTCTTTTTCGCCTGTCATGCGATAGCACTGATCAATGAGGTTCCCCAGTTGCCGCTTGTCGAGAACTTTATTAATAGCGTCGAAGCCCAGCTTCTTGGGCACAATCTCCCAGAAAAGCACCCGGCCTGTTGTTGTTTCATAAACCTTCCCCTCTACCCTACACCTGATTTTTGCCTGTAACCCCACCGCCTCCTGATCAAACGCAATACGCACCTCTTCAGGCGAAGAGAACAATTTGCCCTCGCCAACGTCAAACTCACGGGCACGCGTGAGGTAATAAATGCCCAACACCATGTCCTGTGTTGGAACAATAATGGGCTTGCCGCTGGCTGGACTCAAAATGTTGTTGGTGGACATCATCAACACGCGCGCTTCCATCTGCGCTTCAACAGACAGAGGAACGTGGACAGCCATCTGATCGCCGTCAAAGTCCGCGTTGAAGGCTGCGCATACGAGCGGATGCAATTGAATGGCTTTGCCCTCAATCAACACAGGCTCGAATGCCTGCATGCCCAAACGGTGCAGCGTGGGCGCACGGTTGAGCAAAACGGGGTGCTCTCGAATGACTTCATCGAGAATGTCCCAAACCTCCGGACGCTCTTTCTCCACCATCTTCTTGGCGGATTTAATGGTGGTGACAAAACCCCTCTCCTCAAGCTTCTGGTAAATAAAGGGTTTGAATAACTCAAGCGCCATGATTTTGGGCAGGCCACATTGGTGGAGTTTGAGCTCTGGCCCCACCACAATGACCGAGCGTCCAGAATAGTCTACGCGCTTGCCGAGGAGGTTTTGACGGAAACGTCCGTGCTTTCCTTTGAGCATGTCCGACAGGGATTTCAAAGGACGTTTGTTGGGCCCCGTAATGGTTTTGCCTCGACGGCCGTTGTCAAAAAGCGCATCCACCGCTTCTTGCAACATCCGCTTCTCGTTGCGAATAATAATGTCAGGGGCATTCAACTCTTGCAGACGACGCAGGCGGTTGTTTCGGTTAATGACTCGGCGATATAAGTCATTTAAGTCCGACGTCGCAAAACGCCCACCATCCAACGGAACCAGAGGACGCAAGTCCGGCGGAATCACCGGAATAATATCCATCATCATCCACTCCGGCTTGTTGCCCGAAGCTCGGAAAGACTCTGTCACCTTCAAACGCTTGGCTATCTTCTTGCGCCTGGCTTCAGAAGTGGTGGAACGCATTTCTGCGCGCAACTGCTCCGCCAATAGGTTGATGTCAATTTCCAACAACAAATCCCTCACCGCTTCGCCACCCATCGCAGCAACAAACGAATCCTCCCCAAATTCCGCAAGGAGACGTTGGTAGCGGTCTTCCGTAATCAGCTCACCCCTCTCAAGAGGCGTCATCCTGGGATCTAATATGATGTAGCTCTCACAATAGAGGATACGCTCCAAATCCTTTAGGGTAATATCCAGCAAGTTCCCTATGCGCGAAGGTAAACTTTTTAAAAACCAAATATGGGCAACCGGCGTCGCTAAAGAAATATGCCCCAAACGCTCACGCCGTACCTTTGACTGAATCACCTCTACACCGCATTTCTCACAAACTACCCCGCGGTGCTTCATGCGCTTATATTTGCCGCAATTGCATTCATAGTCTTTGACGGGGCCGAAAATGCGAGCGCAAAACAAACCGTCACGCTCCGGTTTGAATGTCCGGTAGTTGATGGTTTCAGGTTTTTTGACTTCTCCATGCGACCATTGACGAATCTTCTCCGAAGAGGCCAATGCAATGCGTATCGCCCGAAACGAAAGCGGATCCTTGGGTTTTTCAAAAAAATTAAAAATATCCTTCACTGAAGGGCTCCCTTTGTTTTTTCAGGGTTTTTGAGTCAAATTCAATCGTCTGTGCCCGTGTGGCTGGGCTCAATGCTTCCAAATGTCGAACGATAACGCTCCGGCGGCGGCTGCTCCAAAAGCTCCACATCCAACGCCAATGCTTGCAATTCCTTGAGCAGAACGTTGAAGGATTCGGGAAGGCCGGATTCCAAAGAATGGTCTCCTTTGACAATGCCCTCATACATCCGCGTCCGGCCCACAACATCGTCCGACTTCACCGTCAAAAATTCTTGCAGCGTATAGGCAGCGCCATAGGCCTCCATGGCCCACACCTCCATCTCACCCAAACGTTGACCCCCAAACTGCGCTTTGCCGCCCAAAGGTTGCTGCGTCACCAGAGAATAGGGGCCTATGGAACGGGCGTGGATTTTCTCGTCTACCAGGTGATGCAATTTTAACATATACATCACCCCCACCGTCACCTCCTGATCAAACGCCTCCCCGGTACGACCGTCAAAAAGCACCATCTGCCCTGTCTTCGGCAGCCCCGCCATCTCCAACAAAGCTCGAATTTCATGCTCCAAAGCCCCATCAAAAACAGGCGTGGCAACATGAACACCGCTTTGCAAACGACGGCACAGCGCAATGACGTCTTCTTCCGGAAGCCCATCCACAAACGTGTCGAAACCTTCATTCTTATAAATCTCTTTGAGACGCGCCCGAAGCTTGTCTGCGGACCAATTCTCTTCGACGTATTTCTGGAGTTGCTCCCCTAAGCCCTTCGCCGCCAACCCCAAGTGGGTTTCTAAAATTTGCCCAATATTCATACGGGAGGGCACACCCAGCGGATTCAAAACAATGTCCACCGGCCGACCATCTTCAAGGTAGGGCATGTCTTCTACGGGCAAAATGCAAGACACAACACCTTTGTTGCCATGGCGGCCTGCCATTTTGTCGCCCACAGCTAATTTACGCTTAATGGCGACATAGACTTTGACCATCTTAATAACACCGGGAGGAAGCTCATCACCCTTCTTAATCCTCGAAATCCGCTCACCAAAATTTTGACGAACGGTCTCCTTCATCTCCTCCAACTTGTGCAAAATGTCCCGCACCTTGGCGTCAATGGCCTCACCTACGGAAATTTCTTCCCAATAACGGTAGGGAATGGGCGCCAAAAGCTGGGCATCCAGGACATCGCCTTTCTTCAGCAACTGGTTGCCTTTGTCATCGACAAGCTTGCCTTGGACTTGCTGCCCCTCCCAAAGTTTGCGAATGCGGTTGTAGGCCGAGCTTTGAATGACCTTAATTTCATCGTTTTGGTCCTTCAGAAGCTTGGCCTCTTCAGCAGACTCAATTTCCTTGGCGCGCTCGTCTTTCTCAACGCCTTTTCTTGAAAACACTTTGGCGCCAATGACATTGCCTGCAACCCCCGGAGGCACACGCAAACTGCTGTCACGCACATCCCCGGCTTTCTCTCCGAAAATGGCCCTCAACAACTTCTCTTCAGGAGAAAGCTGCACTTCGCTTTTGGGAGTTACTTTGCCGACCAACACATCGCCAGGTTTGACTTCTGCGCCTATATAAATAATTCCGGACTCATCCAAATTCTTCAAGGCTTCGTCGCCCACATTTGGAATGTCCCGCGTAATCTCTTCTTTTCCAAGCTTCGTGTCGCGAGCGATACACTCAAACTCTTCGATGTGAATGGACGTCAGAAAGTCTTCTTTCACCAAATCTTCGGAAACGAGAATGGAGTCTTCAAAGTTGTAGCCTTGCCAAGGCATAAACGCCACAACCACGTTCGCCCCAAGCGCCAACTCACCCGTCTCTGTCGCAGGACCATCCGCAATAATGTCTCCGGCCTTCACTTTGTCGCCCTGTTTCACAATGGGCTTTTGGTTGAGACAGGTGTTCTGGTTGGAGCGCTGGTATTTGAGAAGGCTATAAATGTCGACTTCATTCACCCCTTCTTCTGTCGAGTCCAGCTCGTCCGCACGGACCACGATGCGGCTCGCATCCACTGTTTCAATAACACCACCGCGACGAGCAACAACCGTCACGCCAGAGTCTCTGGCAACAATGGGTTCAATGCCTGTTCCAACAATGGGCGCTGAACTTCGCAACAGAGGCACCGCTTGCCGCTGCATGTTGGAGCCCATGAGTGCACGGTTGGCGTCGTCATTCTCTAAAAATGGAATGAGCGAAGCAGCAACGGACACCAGCTGGTTTGGAGAAACGTCCATCAGGTTCACATCTTCAGCCCGCGCCAAAACAAACTCACCCTCATGGTGGGAACCGACAATGTCACCCACAAACTTTCCTGAAGCGTCACACTCCGCATTGGCCTGGGCAATGGTATGGCGCTCTTCTTCCAAGGCAGAATAGAAACTCACTTCCTGAGTGGGCACGCTGTCTTCTACGCGGCGATAGGGTGTCTCTACGAAGCCAAATTCGTTCACGCGCGCATAGGTGGACAAGCTTGCAATGAGACCAATGTTCGGCCCTTCCGGCGTTTCAATGGGACAAATGCGGCCATAGTGCGTGGGGTGCACGTCACGCACTTCAAAGCCTGCACGCTCGCGCGTCAAACCACCTGGGCCTAGGGCCGACAAACGCCGCTTGTGCGTCACCTCAGAAAGCGGATTGTTCTGGTCCATAAATTGCGACAACTGAGAGGAACCAAAAAACTCCTTGATCACAGCAGTGACAGGTTTTGCATTAATTAAATCATGCGGCATGAGTGTTTCAATTTCTTGCAGACTCATGCGTTCTTTTATGGCTCGCTCCATGCGAACCAAGCCGATGCGATATTGGTTCTCCAACAGCTCGCCAACAGCCCTGACGCGCCGGTTTCCCAAATGATCAATATCATCAATGCTGCCCTTGCCATTCTTCAGGTCAACGAGATAGCGAACCACTTCGAGAATGTCGCGCTTCGTGAGCACTTGGTTCTCCAGCGGCTCTTCCAAAGCAAATTTAAAATTCAGTTTGAGACGGCCCACCTTGGACAAGTCATAGCGCTCAGAGTTGAAGAAGAGGTTGTTGAACAGGTTCGCCGCCGTCTCGGGAGTCGGTGGATCTCCAGGACGCAGACGGCGATAAATCTCCATAATCGCCTGCTCCGGACTGTCGATTTTGTCCATCAACAAAGTCTCTCGCAGGAAAGGGCCTACGTTGAGATTGTCGATGAAGAGGACTTTGACTTCAGCAATGCCTCGCTTGAGCAGCTCATCCACCTTCTCTTGAGAAATTTCCTCGTTGCACTCAAGAATGACCTCGCCCGTGTTCTCATCCACAACATCAAAAGCCGACACCTTGCTAAACAAGTCGTCCGCATCAATAGGCAAACGCGTCATGCCGGCAGCTTGCAATTTCTTGAGCGCTGCCCGGTTGAATTTTCGGTTCTTCTTAACAATAATTTCGCCTGACTTGGACTTCACATCCCGAACAGCTCGCTGGTTCAGCAAAAGCTCCAAGTCCACCGACTTTTCAAATTCCGTCGGCGACAACAGGTAGACGGTTTCCGTCTCATAATAATAATTCAGAATTTCTTCTGTCGAGCCTTTGAAGTCCAGAGGGTTCTTTCGCGCTGTGTCTTGCACTGCCCCCAAAGCTCGAATGAGAATGGTCGCAGGCAATTTGCGGCGGCGATCGATGCGCACATAGAGCAAGTCTTTGTGATCGAATTCAAAATCCACCCAGGAGCCGCGATAGGGAATGATGCGCGCGTTGTAGAGCAGCTTCCCCGACGAATGGCTCTTGCCTTTGTCATGATCGAAAAAAGCACCCGGGCTGCGGTGAAGTTGGCTGACGACAACCCTCTCTGTGCCGTTGATGATGAAAGTCCCATTTTGTGTCATTAACGGAATTTCACCAAAATAAACTTCCTGCTCCTTAACATCCCGAATGGATTGCGCCCCCGTCTCCTCATCCTTGTCCCAGACGACAAGGCGTACGACTACCTTAATGGGAGCCGCAAATGTCATGCCCCGTTGATGACATTCGTCTACGTCATATTTGGGCTTCTCCAAATGATAGGCAACAAACTCCAATGACGAAGTTTCATTGAAATCGCGTATTGGAAAGACCGACTTAAAAACCGCCTGCAAGCCGATGTCTTCCCGTTTCGCCGGCAAAACGTCCGCCTGCAAAAACTTGTCATAACTCGACTTCTGGATGTTGATAAGATTCGGTATTTCAATAACTTTTGGAATCTTTGCAAAGCTCTTCCGAACGCGGAAATTGGTTTGCAGGCTTGTTGTCATTCGTTTTCCCACTGGCAAAAGGGCATAGCCACAACAACAGACAAAACACACAAGCCGGCGCCCAAAAAACAAACGCCGGCTCAGCGTTTGAAAACAGCTATTTCAATTCAACAGACGCACCGGCAGCAACAAGCTTCTCTTTCAGCTTGTTCGCCTCATCCTTGCTGACCCCTTCCTTCACCGGTTTGGGCGCCCCTTCTACCAAATCCTTCGCCTCCTTTAGCCCTAATCCAGTAATCTCACGGACAGCCTTAATAACTTCAACCTTTTTGTCACCGGCTTTTGTCAAAACAACCGTGAATTCCGTCTGCTCTTCCACCGGAGCCGCAGCCGCAGCACCCGCAGGCGCCGCAACAGCAACGGCAGCAGCAGAAACGCCCCACTTCTCCTCCAGCTTCTTTACAAGCTCCGCCGCCTCTAAAATGGTTAAAGAAGACAACTGCTCAACAATGACATTCAAATCAGCCATGGCAATTCCTCACATAAAAAATAAAAAAATTAACTGTTTTTCTCCAGACGCTGCGCCAAAACCCTCGCCAAACACGAGCTGGGCTCAGCAAGCGTACGCACCAATTTGGTCGCCGGTTGCAGCAACAGCCCCAATAGGCTCGCTCTCAACTCCGGCAATCCCGGCAATTTCGACAAGGCAGTAATGTCAGCTGCATTCATGCGCTGCCCATCCACAACACCACTCTTGACTTTTAGAAAGTCCCTGTCTTTGAGAAACTCCATCAAAATTTTGGCAGGAGCAACCACATCTCCATAGCTGATGGCCAGGGCTACAGGCCCAACAAAATCATTAGCTACAACAGCAACAGAGGTTCCTTGAGCGGCTCTCTTCGCCAAAGTGTTTTTTATCACTCTGTATTCAACGCCACCTTCGCGAAGCTTGCGCCTCAACTGCGTCGCGGTCGCTACGTCTATCTTGTCGAATTCAGCAACCACCACGGACTTGGCCTTCGAAAACTTCGCCGCCAACTCTTGAACCATCGCCTCTTTTTCGCTCTTTAACATCTTGTGTCACCTCCTTTTCCTCAAATTATCTGGCACAAAGTGCAAGAGCGAGAGGCCTTTCTCCCACGTCCTGTCTCGGCAGGGCAAACAACTGTTTAAGCCCAAAGTGCTGAAAACCTCGCACCTTGAGCCCCTGCTGTCTTCGTCCAGGCTGAAGTGACGTCACCAGACGACACTTCGACTCGAAGCCAATGGCGCCTAGCATAAACAAAACGCGCTGTCAAGCCCTTCAAAAAGCTTTTTCAAAAAAATGCCCCCTCTAGCGAAGTAAGCCGGAAAATGCCTGAGTTTCAAGCTTAATCCCTGGACCCATCGTCGAAGAAATGGCGATGCCTTTCAAATAAATCCCCTTGGACGTCGCCGGCTTCAGTTTCATGACGGTTTCTATCAGTATCTGAAAGTTCTCCATCAGCTTCTCGACTTCAAAAGAAACTTTGCCGAGCGGGGCGTGGATGATGCCGGACTTCTCCACACGCAATTCCACCTTGCCACCCTTCGCATCGCGAATGGCCTTCGCCAAATCCATCGTCACCGTCCCTATTTTGGGGTTCGGCATCAATCCTCGTGGACCCAGAAATTTGCCCAGGCGGCCTACCACACCCATCATGTCGGGTGTCGCTATCACCGTGTCAAACTCCATAAACCCTTCTTCAATACGCTTCGCTAAGTCTGCATCACCTATCACATCGGCGCCTGCCGCTTGGGCTTCTGCAACTTTGTCGCCTTTGGCAAACACAGCAACCCGCACGGACTTGCCCGTGCCATGCGTCAACACCACAGCGCCGCGGACCATCTGGTCTGCATGCCGTGGATCTACGCCTAAGTTCACCGCTATGTCTACGGTTTGGTCAAACTTCGTGTTGAGTATGGCAGCTGTCTCCTTGAGAAGCTTGAAACCTTCTGCCACGGAATAACGCTTGTTGCGGTCTATCTTCTGTGCTGCCGCACGGTATTTCTTTCCACTCTTAGCCATGTCTTGTCCCTCTCAAAAGCAATGTGTCAGACAATTTCCAAACCCATCGAGCGCGCCGTTCCTTCCACACTGCGGATGCAGGCTTCTAGGTCAGCGGCTGTCGTGTCTTGGAGTTTGGCCTTGGCAATCTCTTCTACTTGCTTCTTCGTCACCTGGCCTGCCTTCTCTTTGCCGGGCCGCTTGGAGCCAGAGCCCTTCTTCTTCTCTGTGTGCAAGCCGGCTGCCTTCTTCAAAAGGACAGGCGTGGGGGGGGTCTTCAAAACAAACGTAAAGGAGCGATCTTGGTAGACGGTGATGATGACCGGAATAATTAAACCTTCCTTCATCTGCGCCTGAGTCGCTGCATTAAACTGCTTGCAAAACTCCATAATGTTAACCCCCTGCTGGCCCAATGCCGGGCCTACGGGGGGGGCAGGGTTCGCTTTGCCAGCAGGGACTTGCAATTTGACTTGTCCCGTTATTTTCTTCATGTGCTTTTCTCCTGTGGTTCAAACGGCCTTTAAAGCCTCCCACGTTTTTTTGCTGCAACTGCTTTGAAACAACTTCTTAAACTGCCCTCAAATAACCTTTCAACAACTCACCCACCCGACTTCTCTACTTGCATAAAGTCTAACTCTACGGGGGTGGAGCGGCCAAAAATAGAAACCAATACCTTCACCCTGCCCTTCTCGGGGTTGACTTCCTCTATCGTCCCATTGAAATTCGCAAAGGGACCATCAATGACACGCACCGTGTCCCCCACTTCATATTGAATTTTGGGACGAGGCTTCAACGTGCCCTCGGAAATTTGCGTCGTCAGCCGCCTCACCTCCGCATCGCTGATGGGAGGGGGTTGCTGGTTGTGAGCAGCGCCTACGAAGCCCGTTATCTTGGGGGTGTTCTTCACCAGGTGCCAGGAGCGATCGTTCATGCTCATCTGCACGAGAATGTAGCCGGGGAAAAACTTCCGGCGGGTCGTCTTCTTCTCCCCCTTCACCATCTCCACCACCTGCTCCATCGGAATCAGAATCTCCCCGAAGTGCTCTTGCAACCCTTCGAGACGTATCTTGTCCTCCAGGCTCTTCTTGGCTTTGTTCTCAAAACCAGAATAGGTGTGGACCACATACCAGCGCATATCTTCGGCCATCAGAGGCGTTCCCAGAGTCGAGGCAGCCACTCCACCATCAACTCATAGCTAAGAGAATCGGCAAAAAACAAAAAGAAGGCAGCGACAAAAGAGGTGATGACGACGGCCAATGTCGATACGCGGACTTCCGCCCAGGTGGGCCATACCACACGCATCAGCTCCGTCGCCGCCTCCTCAGCATAGGCCCTCGGCTCCTTCGAAAAATAAACCCACGCCACCGCCCCACCCGCTAAGACAAAACCTAAAAGAGACGTAGGACGCCAGTTTAACCCCTCAAATAATACCTCATCGGCCCAACCTAAGCGCGCCCAAAGCAACTCCAGCAAGTGCCCAAAAAACAACGCTAAAATGGAGCCCAATGCCAAAAAAACAATCACCAGCAAACGCTTGGCATCCATTCCTGCTCGGTTGGCTTTTTCACTGGCCTCATTGGCCGACATAAAACCTCCTCTACTTCTTCAATACCCGACTCATAGGGGTAAAACAAAAAACAGGCCAGGAGGGATTCGAACCCCCAACCGTCGGTTTTGGAGACCGCTGCTCTACCGTTAGAGCTACTGGCCTAGCACTCACACTTTCCCTTCTTTGTGCGGCATGTGCTTGCGACAACGTGGACAAAATTTCGACAGCTGAAGCTTGTCTTGCTGCTTCCGACGGTTCTTCGAGGTGGTGTAGTTGCGCTCGCTGCAACCCGAACACTCCATCGAAATGATGCTTCTGTTTCCCTTGGGCATAAAATACCTTCTTCAAAAAAAATACCACGAGAGGAGAAAGGCCTCCTTTCTCCTCTCGCTGAAAACCACTTAAACCAAAATGGACGTCACTGTGCCGGCGCCTACGGTGCGGCCACCTTCACGAATGGCGAAACGCAAGCCGATTTCCATGGCGATGGGGGTTATCAACTCCACCTCCACCTCGACGTTGTCTCCCGGCATCACCATCTCTGAGCCCGCAGGCAATTGCACGGTCCCGGTAACGTCGGTGGTACGGAAATAAAACTGGGGTTTATAGCCATTCACAAACGGCGTGTGGCGCCCACCCTCTTCCTTGGTCAGAATATAAACCTGGCCCTTGAATTTGGTGTGCGGCGTCACCGTGCCCGGTTTGGCCAACACTTGGCCGCGCTCAATCTCTTCACGCTTCAAACCGCGCAACAAAGCGCCGATGTTGTCGCCCGCTTGCCCCTCATCCAACAGCTTGCGGAACATCTCCACACCCGTCACCACCGTCTTGCTCGTGGGGCGAATGCCGACTATCTCCACTTCCTCGCCCACTTTAATCCGACCACGCTCCACTCGGCCCGTCGCCACCGTGCCACGGCCTTCAATGGAGAATACGTCTTCAACCGGCATCAAAAAGGGCTTGTCCACTTCACGCTGCGGCGTGGGAATGTAGGCATCCACAGCGTCCATTAACTTGAATATCGCCCCTTCGCTGATTTCTGAAGTGTCCCCTTCCAAAGCTTTGAGCGCAGAGCCCGCCACAATGGGCGTGTCGTTGCCGGGGAATTCATATTTGGACAACAGGTCGCGCACTTCCATCTCCACCAACTCGCGCAACTCTGGGTCATCCAACATGTCAATTTTATTCAAAAATACGACAATATAGGGGACGCCTACTTGGCGGGCCAACAGAATGTGCTCGCGCGTCTGCGGCATGGGGCCGTCCGCTGCCGAAACCACCAAAATGGCTCCGTCCATCTGCGCAGCGCCCGTTATCATATTCTTCACATAGTCGGCATGGCCCGGACAGTCCACGTGCGCATAGTGACGGTTCTTCGTCTGGTATTCTACGTGCGCTGTGGCAATGGTAATGCCGCGTTGACGCTCCTCAGGCGCCTTGTCAATCTGATCATATGCCAAAGCTTGTCCACCACCTTGCTTGGCTAAAACTTTCGTAATCGCCGCCGTTAATGTGGTCTTCCCATGATCGACGTGACCAATGGTGCCAATGTTGACGTGCGGCTTTTTTCTCTCGAATTTCTCCTTGCTCATATTTCCCTCTCGCAAACTGCAGGCTACTCATGGTGCCCTGATCCAGGATTGAACTGGAGACCTCATCCTTACCAAGGATGCGCTCTGCCAACTGAGCTACCAGGGCTTGAAAAAAACACTCTCTTCCGCTTCAACTTCTCTGCAACTACCCGTTCCTTCAACGACAAATTCTTTCAACTGCAAAGCGGGAAATGGGATTCGAACCCACGACATTCAGCTTGGAAGGCTGACGCTCTACCAACTGAGCTATTCCCGCAACTCCCTCCTGCACTGCCCGCCTCCCTTCAACCAACTCCCCCTCTAACCCTTCCTTCACCCAATAACTCACTGCAAATTTAAACCATGCTGCTCTTCCACCTCTTGGAGGGAGTTGGATTCGAACCAACGAAGGCGCTATGCCGGCAGATTTACAGTCTGCTCCCTTTGGCCTCTCGGGCATCCCTCCATTATAACACCTGCTCTGCTTCTGCTATAGCCAACCTCCTCCTCCCAAACTCCTCCGCTGCCACCCCTCCCTTGCTACCTCCTCCTCCTCCTCCTTGGGCCGGCGGCGGGACTCGAACCCGCGACCTACTGATTACAAATCAGTTGCTCTACCAGCTGAGCTACACCGGCAAAGCTTCTGGACTTCCAAAAACCGCCGAAACGCGCTCCATACATAGACAGCGCCCTTCAGTCAAGTGTTGCCTTCATGAATTTCCTTCGGACACCCCCTCCTCTGCCCCTACCTTTAGCCCCTCCCGCTGGCGTAACAACTCGTATAATACCATCCCCGTTGAAACAGAGGCGTTGAGAGAGGAAATTTGCCCCACCATCGGAATCTTTACCTGAAAGTCACAGTGCCTCAACAGGTTCGCGCCTACCCCGCGACCCTCTCCCCCTATGACTACCGCCCAGGGACCCTTCGCGTCTAGCCCCCATAGGGCCGTCGAGGCCTGCGGAGAGGCCGCCAGCGACCAATAGCCCCCCTCCTTCAGCCGCTCCAACAGCCGCGAAAGGTTCGTCACCTGCGCCACAGGCATGTAGACCAGCGCGCCCGCTGAGGCCTTCATCGCCCCAGGCGTTATGCCCGCGGAACGGTTCTTCCCTATCACCAGCGCCGATACCCCCATCGCTAAGGCCGTCCTCGCTATCGCCCCCAAATTCTGCGGATCCTCCACCCCATCCAACAACAACAATATCCGACTCCCTTCCGCCGGTAATACCAACTCCAAAAGCGCCTCCTCCGTCAGCAGAGAAAAAGCCGAAACTTGCGCCAAAATGCCTTGGTGTACGCCTCCCCCCGTCCAGAGGTCCATCTCGTGGCGATCCGCCCACTCCACAGGCACCGAGGCCGCCTCCGCCTTCGTCTGCAAAAACTCCACCCGCCCACCCTCCTGCCCCTGCGCTAAATAAAGCTTGATTACCTTCTGCGGCGCGTGCGCAAACAACGCCTTCACCGGGTTTAAACCCCATACCCATTGGGCGCCCCTACGGCTGCCCTCCAGTAAAACCTCCCCACCCTCTCCACCCCCCTCGGCCCCCTCGTCCATCCATAGAGGGGGGGCCTTCTCCTTCTCCTTCTCCTTCTTCTCCCAAACACCCCTATTAGCCCCCACTCCTACCCTGGGCTTGCGCCCCTCCTTGCTAAACCTCCCTGGCTTATCCCTCCGGGGGTAAGACTCTCCACGCCTCTCTTTGCTAAATCCCCCTGGCTTGTCCCCTCGGGGGTAAGATTCCCCGGCTGTAGGCTTGCGCCTCTCTTTGCTAAAACCTCCCGGCTTATCCCTTCGGGGGTAAGACTCTTTCTCTTTGCTAAAACCTGCCGGTTTCTCCCTTCGGGGGTAAGATTCTCCGGTCGTAGGGGTGCGCTTCTCTTTGCTAAACCCTGCCGACTTCTCCCTTCGGGGGTAAGACTCCCCGGCTGTGGAGGTGCGCTTCTCTTTGCTAAAACCTGCCGGTTTCTCCCTTCGGGGGTAAGATTCTCCGGCTGTGGGGGTGCGTCTCTCTTTGCTAAAACCTGCTGACTTCTCCCTTCGGGGGTAAGACTCCCCGGCTGTGGAGGTGCGCTTCTCTTTGCTAAACCCTGCTGACTTCTCCCTTCGGGGGTAGGACTCCCCGGCTGTGGAGGTGCGTTTCTCTTTGCTAAACCCTGCCGGCTTCTCCCTTCGGGGGTAGGACTCCCCGGCCGTGGGTTTGCGTCTCTCTTTGCTAAAACCTGCTGACTTCTCCCTTGGAGGGTAGGACTCCCCGGCTGTGGGTTTGCGCTTCGCTTTGGAAAATTTGCCCCTGGCAATCAATGGCTTCATAAGAACCTCTTAAACAGAAACGAAGGGGTTTGAAACAAAACAAAGAGCTCCGTCTCGCCTTTTGTTTGCCTCCCTACATCCTCTGAAGAAGCGTACACTGCAGTGGACATGTGTCGTTTCGCTTGGCAAGGAGTTGGCAAAGAGGAGAAAAAAGCATAGAGTTGGAGACAAATGAAAGCTATCGTTTTTCCCTTTTTAGGTGTCCTCGCTCTGGCTGCATGCCAGACTTATGACTTTGAGCCTGTCAAACCCCTGGCCGTTGGCCAGACAACGGAAGAGATAGACCTAAAGGCTAAACCTTTGCCGCCCAACGTTATGCTCCTGCTGGATACCTCGGGCTCCATGAATGATGTGGTCAAAGAAGACGAAGACATTGATGGACGCAAGGTTCCCTCCTGTGATTCAACTTTGAAGGTTTGCGGCTCCAAGTACAATTCCATAGAATGCCCCCTCCATTGCTCCACACGCATCAATGAGTTGCGCTCTGCCATGGATGAATTTTTGGAAAACAGCCTTGGAGATGGTGAAGACTCTCCACCCCTCGGAAAATTTGATCTCGCTTTGTTTCCTGCCGGCAAGGGCACAAACAAGGCGTGTGATGCTCCACAAAGAACAGAAGTCGGATTTACAACTTCTGACCAGTATGGCGATCTGCGAGCAAATATCAACAAGGTTAGGAAAGTCATTGCCGACCTCCATAACTTCAAAAAAGAAGATGATGTGCTTCCCATTTTTGGAGGAACCCCAACGGGCCAGTCACTGCTCTATCTGCGCGACAACATTCCTGAATTCGAATCCGCAGCCGAAGACACCTCTCGCAGAAATTTTATAGTGCTGCTCACCGACGGCCTTCCCAACTGCAATTTGGCAACCAGAGACTGCTCTGCCGCCAACCAATGCATTTGCACTACAAATTCCTCAGGCTTATGTGAGGCTAAATCGTCATGCAAAAATCTTCTCAACTGCCTGAACCAAAATGAAACCGTTGAGGCCATTGACTCGCTTCGTCAAAACGGCGTCATTACCTTCGTCATCGGTTTTGGAGTGGATACGAGCCACGACAGCAAGGCTAAGGATGTGCTCAACCAAATGGCTGTGGCCGGCGGTCATCCAAACACTTGTGCAGGCTGCCCCAACTATTATCCCGCACAAAACAAAACTGAGCTTTTGGCTGTGCTTGAAAAATTGAGCAAGGCCATTGACCCCAATCCTTGTTCCTTCCCGCTTAAAGGCGCAAACGTGCCTGCGGATCCAAACTTGCTGAGCGTCTATGTCGACAATGAGCGCGTGGCGCCAGGTCCCAACACCTATGTGTATAACCCAGACAACACCACCATTGAAGCTCAAGGCCCACTCTGCGATCGTCTGAAAGCCTCCTCCGATGTCCACCCTGTGCCCATCCGCATCTCCGTTTTGAAAAAAATGTAGCCTGCGCTTGGAGCCACTTGTTGCTCCTGCCGCCGCCAGCGAGGCCCTCTCCTCTCGCCGGCGGCGTTTTTTTTGCCTTCATAAAATCCGCCGCTCCACCCAAGCTTTTTCTGCTAGACTTCGCCTTTCATCAAATTTTGCCGCTCCATTCTCCCACGCCGCTTTGAGGCCACTATAGAAAGGTTTGCCATATGGCTACGCTACGCCAAGAGGACTTTATTCAAAGCATCGCTAACGCCCTTCAACATATTTCCTGTTTCCACCCCGTGGACTATATAGAAGCCCTCCAAGCAGCCTGGGAAAAAGAGGCCTCCCCCGCGGCCAAAGACGCCATGGCCCAAATCCTCGTCAACTCGCGCATGTGCGCTACCCACCACCGCCCTATTTGCCAGGATACCGGGCTTGTTACCGTCTTCCTCAACGTCGGTATGCACCTGCGTTGGGAAGCTTCTATGAGTGTGGAGGAAATGGTGAATGAGGGCGTGCGCCGCGCCTATTTGCTCCCCGACAACAAACTGCGCGCCTCCGTCGTCAGGGAGCCGTTCGGCAAACGGCAAAACACGCGCGACAATACGCCGGCTGTTGTCCATATGCGTTTGGTGCCCGGGGACACGCTGGAGGTGCATGTGGCGGCCAAGGGCGGCGGCTCGGAGAATAAAGCCAAATTCGCCATGCTCAACCCCTCGGACTCCATTGTGGACTGGGTGCTCAAAACTGTGCCCACCATGGGCGCGGGCTGGTGTCCCCCCGGCATCCTCGGCATCGGCATTGGCGGTACGCCTGAAAAGGCCATGCTCATGGCCAAAGAGTCCCTCGTGGAGCCCGTTGACATGTTGCAACTTCAAAAACGCGGCCCCCAAAACCCCATTGAGGCGCTGCGCCTGGAGTTATATGAAAAAATAAACGCGCTCGGCATAGGTGCACAGGGTTTGGGGGGGCTAACAACGGTAGTAGATGTTAAAATACATGAATACCCTACGCATGCGGCCTCCCTACCGGTAGCCCTTATCCCTAACTGCGCCGCTTGCCGACACCTCCACTTTAGCCTTGACGGTACCGGTCCTGCCCAACTCCCTAAACCCCCCCTGGATGCCTGGCCCTCCTTTGAATATCGCCCTAGCCAAGGCCTACGCGTCCACCTGGACACCCTCACCCGGGAGCAGGTGGCCGCGTGGAAGCCCGGCGACGTCCTGCTGCTTTCGGGCAAACTGCTGACGGGGCGCGACGCGGCCCACCAGCGCCTTATGCAAATGTTGAATGCGGGACAACCGCTGCCTGTCGACTTTAACAACCGCTTTATTTATTATGTCGGCCCCGTCGACGCTGTGCGCGACGAAGCTGTAGGCCCCGCCGGCCCCACCACCTCTACACGTATGGACAAATATACGCGCCAAATGCTGGCCCAAACCGGCCTTTTGGGCATGGTGGGCAAGGCGGAGCGTGGACCGGCCGCCATTGAGGCCATACGCGAGTTTAAGTCGGTCTATCTCATTGCTGTGGGGGGGGCCGCTTATCTGGTCTCCAAAGCCATTGTGGCCGCGCGCGTCGTGGCCTTCGAGGACTTGGGTATGGAGGCCATTTATGAGTTTGAGGTAAAGGACATGCCGGTGACTGTGGCCGTCGACAGCCAGGGCAGCTCGGTGCATATCAGCGGTCCGGAGAAGTGGAAGGGGGCAAAGGGCTAGACGGGGGGGCGCCTAGAAACGCGCTGATTTTGGTTGAAGCCATTCTGGAAGAGGTGGAGCGCTTCCCGGGCAAATGCGCTGGGAGTGCGCTGGAATGCATTTGGGAAGGCTAACAACACTTGCCTTAAACCAAGCCTAAAAAGAGTTAAAATAAACAAGAGGCCAACACCACGGGGTATTGGCCTCTTTGGGGGTGTTGCTTGGCTATGGCAACCCATAGCTTGGATTTAATTCAGCGGTACCTGTTCGCGCCATTTCAAAGGGCACCTAATGTATGAAGGCAGCCAATTGCATGGACTTAGAGGAGGGTTCGATCTGTTGAAGGCTGCTGGTGGAACATCAAGGGTGGCTGACTCTGCACGCAACAAGACGTCATTATCGTATGCATGCAACATCCTAAGCCCATTCCAAAAAGCGTGGTTTTGTCTTCTTGTGCCTATGTCGCCTATGGAGATGCCTGTGGGGCCTATTTCCAATGTATAAAACGGACATGATTTCCCAGCTATTTGTATATGAGAAGTCATGGAGCATATGGGTTCAACGGCACACGATGTTTCAAAAACGCCATAGGCAGAAGCTTTGGCCATTTCCATATAGGCAAGAGCGGTGTTGTGGCAATCGATGTCAAGACTTCGGTCTTCCCAGCCCCACGACCTATAGTAAAATTCAAAACATCTGTTACCATCCTTTATTATTGTATTATGTATTATGGTTAGTCCGTCAGCATCAGGATATCTCCAGGGAAAATCCAAACGAATCCGATCCCCATTGTTGTCAAAAGTGACGATGGTAGTAGGGCGATAGTAGGAATAGCCAGTATAAATCGAATAGGCGACAGAGCCTTTGTCTGTGTCGAAGAAAGCTCCCTCATCACCACCGCTTGTCTCGGTGCTGCAAGGCACTTGTATGTCTGGATTAACAAAAGACTCTGCTTCTTTCACGCCGATTTCCGGCAAAGTGACCGTTCCAGAAAGGGTCATAACACTAATCTTCGCTGTGTAGAATAAGTCTGCGCCTACATAGTTGTGCCAAATCGGAATGCGAAGCGTATAGTTGCCATCTTTGTTTGTATAAACAGATGCACTCTGAATTATTTGTGCTGCGGTCATGGTCTCTTGTGTTTTCCCAGTTCTCGCCTCCGTGGCTATTGCATGGCCCGACACCTTGGTGCTGATCACGGGTTCTCCATTGCAATCGACGACTTTGCCTGTGACGGTGGCTGTTCCTGCGTAGATGTCCAAATTCCACCACGAGAAATGCTTTGCCTCACCTTGGTATACATAGGTGCCGTTGGCCCCTGCAACCCGCTGGGCTGAACCTTCTTCAAGCCAAATCCCCTGCTCTTCGTCAAAGTGCCAGAGCGGAATGCTGGTTGGCGGATCGTTTTCCATGTCGGCAGGAAGGGGGAAAATCATCTCTGCAGGAGAGCCATTTTTCAACTGCAGCGGATTGCCTTCATCGTCTGAAAAGTTGACGTCAATCATTCCATAGGAAATGAGCATCCCTTCATTGCCGCTGCTGTCGATGGCGGCAAGGTCTCCCCCCGGCATCAACTCTGCGAAATTCCCGTTGTTGGGGTCCAAATAAACCATGTCGGCCGTCACCATGCCCGTATAGTCCGAGCCATCCGCACGCGCCAAAGCCAAAGCCCTCAAATTGACTTGCATGGCGTTTGTCGCCCCACTGGGTCTTATGCTTAAATTCGTTGGGTTCCTGGCGTCGAAGGTGCGTTTCAGACTGATGTTGCCGGCACCTTTGGGGTGCAACATCACTCGAATGTAGCTTTCCTCTTGTTTCACGCCTGAGCGTGTGAGTGTGAAATAGCCGGACTTTTCAAATTTGATGACGCTGCGGCCGTTGACAACAGCCGCCTCCTCAATCATGAATTTTCCCGCATCGTCTGTGGTGACACTCACTGTGCCGCTGGTCACACGCACGTCCTTCAAGACTTTGCCGGAGCTGTCCAGAACCATGCCCTGCACCATGGAGGCGACTTCAACCTCCTTGTTTTCTTCTTCTTTGTTTTCTTCTTCCTTGTTTCCAATCTCTTTGTTTTCACCCTCCTTGTTTTTAATTTTTATGTTTTCTTCCTGTTCGTCGACATTTTGGATGCCCACCGTCTTCTCAGAGGGGCAGCCCACGGACGTCATCGCCAAAGCCAACAACAAGCCAAAAGTAGGGCCATGCCTCCTTTCGGAACAGCTTCTCTTCACTTGAATATGCATTTTCGTTTCTCAGGGTTTGGGGTTATAAATTATTTTCGAAGCAAACTGTATGCCAATATCCCTCCCAAATAAAAACAGTCACTTAGAAGAGAGTACGGCATCTCACTTTTGGGAAAGCGTCTAAAAAAGACTATGTAAGTCCATAGGTTATGTCGTTGTTTGTGGTCCGACAGAGGAAATTTCCGCACATTAGGCGCAAACTGCAAATGCCGGGTTAGCTTCCTGCCAGGGTGTTATGTGGGGTATTTTTCTGTATAGGCAGCAAATACCCCGAGCTGCAGGCCCATATAGATGCGCGAATAGCGACAAATAGCCGCCCGTATGAGGAAAAGAAATGTTCCTAAATACAGATGGCCGTCTGCCAAGGCAAAAACAACCCCCCCAAAGGCACTCGCTGGGAGGCAAAATAAAAACCCAGTCCCGAAAGTGCCTAAGCCAAAACGCTACCGAGTGGATGTTTTCATATATCCACCCGGCGTCTTTCTTGAATGGGGCAATTCACTGCATGAAGCCTATGCTTTTTTCACAGTGAATGTCCTCGGTGCTCCATATGGGCTGTCCTGAATTTCTTTGGGGGCCTCATGCGTTTCATTTAGCAGAGCATGGGAACCACCAGGTGTCATCCATGTTATTGCCATAAAGAACAAATCTGCCTTCGCTTCGTAGCTGGAGGGCTGTCACGTTCTTCGTAGGGCCAATCTGGCTGGTGCTGTGCCAGAGCAATTGGTCGCCTGCTGCGTTATAAATGGCGATGCCGTCACCCGACAGAACCATATAAGCGCCAGGGTTGCCGCCGGTGCCAGAGTTTGTCCAGGGAACGACGCAGTCATTGTTATTAGCCCCGTCAAGCACCAGATTGCCATCGGCATTCATGCTGAGTATTGTTTTGCCAAAAGCCAAGCTCTGGCCTGATTGTAATATTGCTACAGGTCCTGTGAGCGAGAACGGAGTCCGGTTTCGCCATATAAGTTGCTCAGCATTTGCATAGACACCCCATGAACCGTCGTCCTGCAGGGCGACGTTTGCCGTAACGCCGTGGACACTCGTTGCCCAAAACTCGTTGGTACCCGTTGCCCAAAGCACTTTGCCCGCCACACTGTAGACGACAAAGTCCCCATTATAGTGCATTTGCGCGTAAGCACCAGGGTTGCCACCGGTCGCTGAGGCCCAAAGAGGTTGGTTTCCAGGCACTGTTGAAAGCACCAGGTTGCCATCTGCCTCCATGAGGAGTTGATATTGGCCGTTGAGTGAAACCAAACTCTGGCCTGGGCTTAATCTCTCGCCGGTATTGAGTTGGGAGGCTCCTGCAGCCACATTCGTATATTTTGGCCTAAACCCAGCCACACTTTGTGCTGTTTCATTCAAGACGCGGGCATTGTTATTGAGGTGGGCTGTTCCTATGGTCATGCCATTATAACTGATGTCTGGATTTGACCAATATGCAATTCTGGGACAATAAAAACTGGGGCAATCATATGCCATAACAGTTCTAAAATTTTGTGGGGGTATTGTCGATGGATGGATATATCCATGCCCATATGCAAAGGGAGAAGTTGTAGGGTCTGTTCGTTCGTCATGTCGAGCCCCTTGTAGGTGACCCAGCTCGTGCGCAAATGAATAATAGCCTGTTGCACAATCATAATGGACCAATGCAAAAGCATTGTCGGCATTCGCCCTTATAGAAGTAGCCACCCCACAGTAATCCCATTGATCGATAATAAGTACTGCCATATCCGCACCACTGGCATCACGCCTATCCTTGACTTCTTGCATATTGGCAAACTCTTTCAAAATAGTATTATAATCTTTGCCGACTTCTGAATAGTTAACCTCCAAACTGTCTACCAGGCTCAATCGTATATGGATGCTGCTGTTTTGGTAGGATTCGTTTGTTTCTTCAACAGCCTGTTGGATGAGTAATGCCATATCAATATACGCCGCTCTGCGCGCTGCAGGCGTAAAAGCAACCAACACATCTATTTCAGCAGGATTTGCAGCTGTTGCGACATCCAATGTTCCAACGCTTGCAGATGGAGCATCGTTCTGTGTTCCATATGTATCATCATGAAGAGGTTCTGCACAAGGAGGGAATTTTGATTCGTCTATTTTAACCAATGCATGAACACTCTCACCAATAGGTTCAATGCGATAAAGCTCGTTATTTCCATCACGAATGCTTCCTGCTGTATTTCCATCACGAACAACAAATGTGCTTGTAGAAGAACCGCCCGAAATGCTTCCGGACCAAGTGAAGTTGTTCGCGTCCTTGGCTTCAAAATGTTTTTTGGAAAACAAAAGTTTTTTATGTGATGACAATGAGATGAGGATATTGTCTGTTTTGAAAGCATTTATGTCCACACGAGTAAGTGAAACAGATGCTGTCGTTTGTCTTTTCTTTATTTTTTCAATTTGCTCCCATTGCGCTGGAGTTGCATCTTTATAGTCGTCAGCCGGCACGGGACTGTTGCTCAAGCCCATGGCTAATGGCATAAATAATTCAGACTCTTCAGTATTGCTGTTGTTGTTGCCGTTGTTGTTGCCGTTGTTATTCTTGTGGTCGTCATTGTTGACAATGTTGTTATTGTTATTCTTTTTGTTGTCGTTGTTGTCTCCACATGCCGAAAACGTCATCGCCAAAGCCAACAACAAGCCAAAAGTAGGGCCATGCCTCCTTTCGGAACAGCTTCTCTTCACTTGAATATGCATTTTCGTTTCTCGGGGTTTGGGGTTATAAATTATTTTCGAAGCAAACTGTATGCCAATATCCCTCCCAAATAAAAACAGTCACTTAGAAGAGAGCACGGCGTCTCACTTTTGGGAAAGCGTCTAAAAAAGACTATGTAAGTCCATAGGTTATGTCGTTATTTGTGGCTTAATGGAGGAAATTTCCGCACATTAGGCGCAAACTGCAAATGCCGGGTTAGCTTCCTGCCAGGGTGTTATGTGGGGTATTTGCCTGCGTTGACGGCAAATACCCCGAGCTGCAGGCCCGCGAATGAGGCCTTCAACCCCCCAAAGAGACTCTAAACTGTCCCGCATTCAAGTATGCAAATGCCGCTTATGCAAACATAAGAATTGGTCGGGCAGTGTTTGTCTTTCGAACAGGTTATCCTGCAAAAGCCATTCAGACACATTTCGTCGTCGCCAAGGCAGGGATTCTCTGCGCTGCACGCTATAACCTCCGGCTCTTTGGGCTCCGGTATGCAAAAACCTTTGTCGAAACCTTCCGCCATAGGCATGCAGGTTTCACCTTCTTCGCATGCGTGAGCGTCATCGCCCACCCTACATTCAGACAGCCTGCCGGTTTCCACTGGCATGCACATGCCATCGCGGAAACCTCCCTTCAAAACCACGCAGACTTCACCTTCTGCGCATGCGTCGCTGTAATTGCTCCTCACACAATCGCTCTGCTCCCACTTGCATATGCCCCTCTCGGAGTCTTCCCATTCCGACACGCAAATTCTGCCTTCTGTACACGTGTCGTTGTCGTCGCCCACCGTGCATTCAGGCGGCGGTATGGCACAACAAATGGTTTCCGGACAGGCCGTCAACAAAGCCATACATGCCATACACAAACCTAAGCCACATATTTTTCCTAGTCGCATCAACAACCTCCTCCTGGCCTCTCCAAACTAAAACCTCTTAAATACCAAAAATAATATGCTTTATATGACTTTACGCTTGGTATGCATAACACATTTCTTCGCGTTCTTCAAGGGCACGCGCTCTCTTGCCAACAATGGTTAATGGTTAAAAGCCCTAGGGAGAAGCAGAGCGGCGCCCCGGCGGTTGGGAAACGGAAGTCGCTGTCAAAATGGCCAGCAGCAATAACCCGGAAAGCGCCATATAAACGCCCCGCCCTACCCCGTGGTCAATCATCCACCCTACCAGAAGCGGCGCCACCATAAACCCCACATCCGCACCGGAATAGACAAAACCATAGACACGCCCCGATGCCCCCTTGGGCGTTACGCTGCGGACTATCATATCTCTTGAGGGCCCAATCATCCCCACCGCAAACCCAAATAGGGCAAAACAGCTCAACAGCAACACTGGCCAAGCCATGACGAAAAAAATGGGGAAAGCCGACAAAGCTGCCGCCACCAAACCCCCTACCGCCACCCGTACGTGCCTTGAAGCACGTGCTGCAACCACGCCGCCTACCAAAACACCCAGGGCAGAAGCCCACAAATATACCGTAACCGCCAAGGTGGAGAATGCCGGAGACAAAGCAAAACTTTCATGCAAAATGGAGGGCGTAAACGAAGAAACGCTGATGCTGACGGAGGCCTGCATCAACAAAAACAGAAAACACAATAAAGTTGCCCGCTGCAACCAACGGCTCCTTGTTGGGGGCGCCCCACTCTTGGAAGCAACTTGAGACGTCGTCTCTGAGTTCAGAAAACGGCGCTGCGAAAGCAGCAACACCAACACCAACAAGCCGACAATGCCCATGGCCAGCAAAGCGCTGCGCCAACCGAAATGCGTCGAGAAGGCATAGCTTGTTATGGGCGCCAAGGCCCAGCCGACGTTGCCGCTAACGCCGTGAAGGGCATAGGCATAACCCAGGCGGCGCTCCTCAATGTTGGCATTCATGACAGCAAAGTCACAGGGGTGAAATACGCCGTTTCCAATGCCCATAAATATGGCCGGCACATAAAGCGCCATCATATTCGGCGCCAGCGCGCAGGCCAGCGTTCCACCCGCAAGCAAAAATAAACCACTCGCCAATACCGGCCATGCGCCTATTCTGTCCACCAACATGCCGGAGAAAAATTGTGTGGTGCAGCTGGCAATGGCAAACAAAGTCATAATGAGGCCCAGCGCCGTATAGGAGACGTTAAACTCCGTGCTCAGCAAAAGAAACAGGGGCGGAATCGCCATGTGGAAGAAATGGGAAATGCCGTGCGCCAAACCGATGGTGCCGATGACGCGAAAATCCTTCGAAGCAAATGTGGCAAAAAGTGACATGGCTTATTTCGGTGCTTGTTTCGGCCCCGACTCCCAAAACGTTCCGTGTTGTATGCGGAATGGGTTTGTGTTTCAATTGTAAACGGAAGAATATTGTGATATAAATTCACAATTGGACAACATAGAAGCCGGCATTTAAGACCTGGGGAACACAATGAAAGCATGGAAGCTGTGGAGCCTTTGGGTGCTTTGGGGCCTGAGTATGGCTTGTGGAGGGGAAATTCTCATTGGCGGGCAGTCCGAGGAGCCAACCTCAAACTTGAAGTCTGAGTGCAAGCAGACGGCAGACGGCACACTGTGTTGCGCCGCCGGCCAAACGGTGTGCGGCACAAAATGCTGCGACAGCGCAACTCAGGTTTGCAACGAAAGCGCCAACACGTGCACCTGCGCCCCCGAGACAAAAACGGCATTCTGCGCGCGAATGCGGAACGAGGGGAAATGCGGGCTGCTTGTTGAAAACGACAACTGCGGCGAGCAGAGAGAATTTGACTGCATAACCGACGCCTGTATGGCCGACATGTATTGCGACGGCGCCGTCAACAGGTGCATTTCGGACAAGGAACTGCCGTCAAACAACCAATGTCCCGGACAAACGTTGCTCTTGGGAGTCCCGGTGTATGGGGATACGAGCAAAGCGAGTGCGAATTATGGAAATTCTCTCTCGTCATCGAGCAATTGCAGAAACGCCGCCGGCAACAACAATGCTCTCGGAAACGAGTTGGTCTATTCATATGCTCCGACGACAAACGGCACATTTCGTGTCAGAGTAACGCCTTTTGAAAACCATAACCCGATGCTTTGGATAACGATGGACGAGTGTGGCGGAAACGGGGGGGGAGGGGGTTTTTTTTCGAGGGATACCACCTGCATGGGTGTGGCTAACAGCAGGGGCAACGGGGGGGTGGAAGAGTTGAGCGTCGCAGGCCGTACCAGGACAACCTATTATTTCTATGTTGACGCCGCAAACAGAAACAGCGCAGGTGCGTTCATCATTGAGATTCAATAAATTGGGCCTGCGGCCCGGCTGTTTCCAAAAACAATTCTTCTGCCCTCCGGGCGGGGGGTAGTTGTCTCCCATTGAGTGGTTTTATTCGCCCCTAGCGGGGCAGCTTATTGGAGGGGGGGGTGTTGCTGGGCCTGCGGCCCGGCCGTCTCCGCTGCGCGGCCGCTGCAGGTTTCGCCTACCGGCGAGTCACTTTTTTGTGTGACAAAAAAGTAACCAAAAAAACACCCTCTGGGGCCCT
>WQYA01000014.1 GCA_009781495.1 Cystobacterineae bacterium | reverse complement strand
GAGGGGGTCGCGAGTGCTGCAGGAGCCCCGCAGGGCCCCGGAGGGTGTTTTTTTGGTTACTTTTTTGTCACACAAAAAAGTGACTCGCCGGTAGGCGAAACCTGCAGCGGCCGCGCAGCGGAAGAAGCCCGGGCCGCAGGCCCAGCACCCAAAACCCCGCCCGGAGGGCGAAAAAGGACGGGCCGTAGGCCCAGCACCAAAACCACCTGCACGACGAGCAGATACTTTCAGAATGTTTGGCTTTTATATTCACATCTAAACACTCAGGCTTATTTTTATGCTGCGTGTAGGTTTATGCGCAAAACATACTTTCCGTATTTTTTCGTAACATAACATTATTTATATTATTTTTATTTAACCGTACTTTTCTGTCAGAAATATTCCACCTAATTCTCAACACAAGCAAAAAAAAGTCATTTTTCACGCAACAAATCTTTGGCTTGAGAGATAATCTCTACAAAAGAAAGAAATTTATCTTTCTAAAGGAAAACAAAGGTGGAGGTTGAGATGAGTTCTGTGAATGGTATTCCTGGGGGCAGCAACGTTTCAAAAATGAAAATGTTGGATTCTTTGAAAAAACCTCAAGGGGTTTTGGATTCCAAGGCTTCGAAGATTTCGCCCGACAGATTGAAGAGAGAGAGCGCAAACTTAGGCGGGTGGTCGCCCCAGCAAATAGAAGGAAGATCCAACCACTTGGAGGGGATCAAAGAAAGGTTTAGGAAATCTAGATTTACAAAAGAGGATGTCCAGAATCTGCTGAAGAAGATACCGGGAGAGCGCATTCCTTTGGAGGAGCTCAAATCAAAGAGCCATTCCATGAGGGAGATGAAGGACATGTTTACAGCCGAGCTCACCCCTTTAAATGTATGCGCGCCGGTGCAGATGGACGCCGCTGCCAGACTGGACAGTCCTGCTGCCGCTATGCCGGTATTGGCCGCTGCTATGCCGAATACCCCCTATGTAGATGGTAGCGGTGCTTCTTTAATCGCTGTGTTGCACCAAATCCCAGGTCCTGGAGAACCACCTCAGAGGTCGCGCTACCCGCAAGGTGTTGACGGTGATATTCAATTTCAGAACGCTTCAATAGAGTATCAGCAAAAGATTGAAGCAGTTAATCGAACACAGTTGATGATTAGCAACCTCCTGAAAGCCATCCACGAGACCCAAAAAGCCATCATTCAAAACTTCCGTGTCTAGAAAACATTCAAGAAGCGGCGCCTTGGGTGTCGCTTCTTGTGTGCAGCCAAGTTGTCAGCGTGTTGTTGGGTTTGTTGTTGTCAAACGGCGTTTCTTTCTCAAGAAAGGAGGCTATGAAGTTCTCAAAACATTCTTGCCGCAGGTCTGACGTCGCATTGCAGCCCACATGTTGGTTTTCATGTGGGCTTTTCGTTTGACTTAGGGGAAGCTCTGAGAGAAGTCAGGGAATGGGCGCCTTCGGTTATGAATCAGTTCATTAACAAATATTCTGACGTTCTCTTGGCTGGGTTGGTGATTGCCATCATCGGAATGATGTTGATTCCTTTGCCGACCCCGTTGCTGGATATTTTGTTGAGCATCAACATCAGCTTGTCGGTGCTGATTTTGCTGATTTCGCTCTATGTGCCCAAGGCCTTGAATCTGTCGGTTTTCCCGACTTTGTTGTTGTTGACCACACTTTATCGCCTGGCCTTGTCCGTTTCGACAACGCGGTTGATTCTCTCCACGGGAGACCCCGGTGAAGTCGTTGTTGCCTTTGGCCAGTTTGTTGCCGCAGGCAGTTTTGTGGTCGGCGTCATTGTTTTTGTCATTCTGGTCATCGTCAACTTTCTGGTTATCGCCAAAGGCTCCGAGCGTGTTTCCGAGGTGGGTGCGCGGTTTACTTTGGATGCGATGCCCGGCAAGCAGATGTCCATTGACGCCGACATGCGCGGGGGACTCATTGACGCAGAAGAAGGCAAGCGCCGCCGCAGGGATTTGGAGAGGGAGAGTGCGTTAATGGGGGCGATGGACGGCGCCATGAAGTTTGTCAAAGGCGACGCCATTGCCAACATTATTGTGACGGTGGTGAACATTGTCGGAGGCCTCGCCATTGGGGTGATGATGAAGGGGATGCCCATCGCCATTGCGGCCAAAAAATATACTTTGTTGACGATTGGAGATGGGTTGGTGGGGATGATTCCGGCCATTCTCATTTCAACCTCCGCCGGTATTATTGTAACGCGGGTAGGAGGAGAGGAGGAGGGCACCCACCTAGGGAAGGACGTCACGACGCAGCTTTCTCGCTACCCCAGAGCCATGGCCATTGCGGGGGGTATGCTGCTTCTGTTTGGGGTAGTTCCGGGACTTCCTACCATACCTTTTTTATTGCTGGGTGGGGTGGTGGGGGGCTTGGGTTATTGGTTGATGAAGAAGGAGAAGCAGGAGCTGAATCCGCCGCAGGTAGAGGAGGGGGAAGAAGGGGAGGTGGACGCTCCGGTATTGAAGTCAGCAGAGGCGCCTCCCCCCCCCATTAACCCAGATTCTGAAATGTTTATTCCGATGGTAACCCCGGTTATTCTAGAGGTATCCTCGGATTTAGCGAGGTTTGTAGACCCCGGTATGGACCATGGGCGTTTCATGTCGGAGCTGATTCCGTTTATGCGCAATGGGTTGTTTACGGAGCTGGGCGTTCGTTTTCCGGGCATCCGTGTACGCCGTATTCCAGGGTTGCCATCGTCCACCTATTGTATTGCCGTCAATGAAGTTCCTTTGGTGACGGGGCAGGTGGTGCTCAACCATGTGCTCGTCAACGAAAGGGCCGAGCGTTTGAAGTTGCTGGGGATAACAGGGATTCCGAGCATCAATCCTGCCACGATGCAGGCGGTGTCCTGGGTTCCCAGCGCCCATGCAGAAACCTTGCGTTCCACGGGTTCCACCGTGTGGGACATTCCCTCTTTTCTCATTTTACATTTGTCGGCGGTACTCAAGCGTTATGCCCCGGACTTCGTTGGGGTACAGGAAACCCAATTCATGTTGGACGAATTGGACAAAATTTCGCCTGCCCTCATCAAGGAGACCATTCCGCGTGTGGTGAACATTGTGAAGTTGACGGAGATACTGAAACGTCTTGTCGACGAGGGTGTTTCCATTCGGGACATGCGGAGCATTTTGCAAGCGGTGGCTGAAAACGGCCAACAAGAGACCGACAGCGTCATGTTGACGGAGCGTGTACGTGCGGCCTTGAGGCGGCCCATAGCGAGCAAGCATGCGCGGGGGAGCAGTTCTCTAATGGTTTATCTATTGGACGGGGAGATAGAGCGTATCGTTCAAGAGTCCATCAAATATTCCGCCGGGGGTGCGGCCTATTTGGCCATAGAGCCTGAAACTTCTCAGGAGATTATTGAAGCTGTGCGGCGCGAATGCGGCTCGGTGAGTCCTTCTGCCCAAAGGCCCGTCATTCTGACGAAGATGCAGGTGAGGCGCTATGTATACGCCATGTTGGCGCATGAGTTTAACCCCCCTCTTCCCGTTATGAGCTACCAGGAATTGCCCTCGGAGATTCAAGCCAAGGCCGTTGCCCAAATCATGCTTCATCGCTAGTCCCCAAAGTCTGGTGGAGTCATATCCTAGAATTATTTTTTAAATATTAAATAAGTTAAACTTAAAAACATTGGATTTAGCCAGAGGGGAAGCGCTTTGTTTTCAGAAATTTTTCAATACATTGTAGACAAAAAGCATTTTTTCTGAAAAAAGATTGCTTGTGCGCGAAACTTTTTTCGACCAGCACAGATAATCTACATAAGCCACACAGAGAAAATCAACCACCACAAAGGAGAAGTACCATGGGTTTTTTGAGCGGCATTACCAATTCCATTTCAAAGGCGGTCAGCAATGTTGGCAGCCTTGTTGGAAGTGCGGTCAAGTCTGTTGCAAGCGGTGTCATCAGCACTGCGGCTTCGGGGTTGAAGTCGATTACGGACGGTTTCGTTAACACAGCCGCAGATCTTGCCAAAGGGGTTGCAAGTTCAGCCATGCGTATGGCTGACCCGCTTGGCATGCTGGGCAGTCTTGGCTTGGACAAAATGCTGGGACAAGGTCTCGATGGCATAGCTGATCTGGCCAAGACTTTCAAGAATGCCGGCTTTGATGCGGTGGCAAGTCAGCTTCAACAGTTGATTTCTCAAGCCACCGAAAGGACCACGAGCGATGGTGTGAGCGCGACGCTTCCGCCCCTTGCGGAGCGCATGAAGGAGTTTTCGGAGGCTTTGGCTAAGCTTTTGGGTGGTAGTGGCACTGCCGCTACGGCTTCAGCGGCTTCAGCGGCTCCTGCCGCTTCGACAGCTTCGACATCTTCGGCGGCTTCAGCGGCTCCTGCTGCTTCGACGTCTTCCTCGTCTTCTTCTACTCCAGTCAACACCTCCACAGGAGGCTATTCTGGCGTCGACAATCTGTTGAGTGGTCTCAAAAAGCCTACTGACATCACTGGGAATGAAAACGAAGTAGATCTGGCCAAAAAGCAGCAAGAGTGGCAGAAATACAACCAAATGATCACCATGCTGACGCAACTGATGCAAATCCAACACGATACACGAAAAGCGGTGATTCAGAATTTCCGTGCATAGTGGGTTCAAAACCCTTCAAGCGAAGGCGCCCTTTTTTTGGGGGGGCGCCTTTTTTTTGAGGAAGCTTGGAAGGAAGAGGGGGGAGTGTATTTTTCAATTTTTTTTCAAAAAATTGTTTTGAAGCATTGGGTTTAGGGGCATAAGAGAAGTTTTGTTTAGGGGCAATTGTTTGAAGTGCGCTTTTTTCAAGAAGTTGTATTAAGCGTTTTGCTTAGAGCAAAGAGCGGGAGAATGTTCGATGACAGATGATTCCAAGAAGACGAAGGCAGACTCGGATTGGAGAGAGAAACTTTATACCCCTGAGCGCTATGCAAAATATGCCAGTGGGGAGATAAAGCTGAGGGACTTACATGCCATCAGTGGTCCTGAAATGATCTACATTGCTGAGATGGGCTATAACCTGTTTCAGCAGGGCCGCTATAAGGATGCGAAAGTCATTTATGATGGTCTCATCGCCTTAGATCCAGAGATTTGGTATTTCCACGCAGCTCTTGGCGCCATTCAACTGGAGGCCAAAGAAGCCGGATTGACAGACGAAGAGTTCAGCTTGGATGCGGCATTGGCGAGTTTGAATCGCTCGCTGGAGTTAAACCCTCAAGACATTGCCTCCTGCGTCAATCGTGCCGAAGTCTATCTCTATCAAGCGAAGATTATTGAAGCGGTGAATGACCTAAAGGCGGCGGTTGAAATGGATCCCGATGGGACGAACGAGCAGGGCATTCGGGCAAGGCGTCTTGCGCAGGAGATGCTGAATACGATTGAGCAAGAGACCGCCGCAACGGACTAGGCTGAGAGAAGGCCAAGAGCTTTTCTGTCAAGCGCCAACGAAGACGAGAATCAAAAAAATCAGCGCAATCAAAGCAGCGCCTCCGCCGATGGCGAGCAGCACAATGGCTTGTTTGCCTTTGAACAAAGGAGGGGGGGGTGTTTTTTCGAGGGGTTCTGCAGGGAACTCTGAGTCATTGGGAGTTTCTGGAGGGGGGGCCTCTTCAGGGGGGGGTTCAGCTTCCTTTTGTTCCGGTTCAGGGGGGGGGGGTGGTTTTTTAGGGGGCCCGGGAGGTTTTTCTTTGGGGGGGGGTGTTTTGGCCTCCGGTTTTTCAAAAGCGAAGCGGCCGGCTTTGGGGTTGTCCAAGTCTATATAAAGCATTTTTATCCCGCCGATTTCCAACTCATCCCCATCGCTTAAGGTAGCCAAGCGGATGGGTTTGTGGTTGAGGCGTGTACCGTTGCGACTTTCCAAGTCTTCAACATGTGTTCCGCCCAAATCCCTTCGCAGCTTGGCATGCTTGCGGGAGACGAGATCCGTATTCAGAAACACCTGCGCCTCTTGGGTGCGGCCGACAATATATTCACGTCCTTCTTCAATCTCAATACGGGTTCCCTCGTTGGGGCCGTTCATCATTCTGAGATAGGGGTTAGAGACGATGATGACTTTAGGGGCTACATGGGGTCCTGTTTCGGTTGCGGCAATGACTTCAAACAACAAGTCAAACTGAGCGATGGCGATGATGTCGCCCGTATAGAGGCGGCGTTTTTCACGCAGCGGCAAGGACTCATGGTTCACCTGCGTTCCAAACGCGCTGCCGGAATCTTCTATATAATAAATATCGCCATCCCGTGTAATGCAGGCATGCGAGCGCGAAACGGCTTGCAGCGGGAGCACGACATGGGAACCGGGATCTCTTCCCAGCAGAATTTTGTCCAAGTCAAAGACTTCCGTGCGCGACTCTTGCGCTGGGCCAGGTTGATCTCTGCGGGTAACTGTAAGGCGAACGTTCATGAGTTCAGCGGGTGATTAAAAGCCTTCATTGCCTAGAAATGTTTTGCAGTTTTCACGCTCTTTGAGGAATTCTGCCTCATCCGTAAATTTGAGAAAATTTTGACAAGCCGTTTTGGCTTTTTTCTCATTGCGCTCGTCATAGAAAATCTCGAAAAGGCCATAATAGCAAGGGGCATATCGGTTATTATAGCGCAAGCAGCGTTCATAGGCCCTTTGCTCTTCGTTTCTAAGTCCTTTCTCTTTATAAGTACGTCCCAGAGTATATTGGCTTTCGGGTGTTTTTTCGGAGCCTTTGGTTTCTTCTATGGCCTGCAAGTCGGGTTTTATGAGGAGGCACTTTCGTCTGGCAATGGTTAGGTTGTTAGGGCATTCTGGAATGTTGGGGTTGGCCTCAATGCAGGATTTATAACTGTCCTCGGCCTCACAAAAATTTCCTACTTGCATATAAGCATTGCCCAAGGCCAGCCAAACTTCGGCATATTGGGGAGAGAGCAACAACGCTCTTTTAAAATATTCAACGGAACTCAAAGCATTGCCCGCTTCCAACTCCAATTGTCCTAACTGGGCCCACGGATCTGCCAGGTTTGGATAGGTTTCGGTGAGCGTCAGCCATTCTTTGCGAGCGTTTTCCCTTTTTTCCATGGCCTTATAGGTGAGACCGAGGCTATAGCGGGCTTCCGCATAGTCGGGGTTGACTTTGAGTGCGCGCTGAAAGTTGTCATGCGCGCGGCCATATTGGCGATTTTTTAAATAAATAAAGCCAAGGTTCTGATAGGCCTGCGCCTGCTCCTGGTTATAACGCAAGGCTTTGATAAAGTGCTCCTTGGCGACGTTTTCTTGGTTTCTGGCCAGAGCAATAATGCCCTTATTTGTCCACAAGTCACCACATTGGGGACAAAACTGCAACCCGAGATCGCAACGCGCTTCTGCACGCTCTAAATCTCCCAAATGCAAATATTTGGCACACAACTCACTTTCTTCGAGTGCACGGGGGTGAACCTGCGTTCGAAGACAAGCCAGACTGCTCAACAAGAACAGAACGATAAAAAGGCGGACGGGCATGCGCCCAATTTAAAGGAGCTGAAGAGAAGCTGCAACCCACCCAAGCATGATTGGAAGATTTTATTTTTGAAATACACGCAGTGGGCATGCGAGCAGCCGTTTTGAGTCACCTCAACCTCAAAAACTGCCAACGGCGTTGGGCACAAGCTCCATTCCGAGAAACAAAAATGTGGATTTTGCTTTTCGCAGCTACGCTTTTGGCGCCGAGTGCGCTAAAAGACAAAGGCATGAAAGCATTCTTTTGGAGCAGTCTCTTGGCCGTCCTATGCTTTGCTGCCCCTGCACAGGCGCAATATGCCAACAAGAGTCTGGGAGTAGGTCTCGGTGCGACAGGCTTTTTCGCAAAAAATGAGCCTTCGAATTGGGGCACTTCATTGACGGTGGGGGGCTCCATTTATATTGAAAATGGTTGGGATTTTGGGGCGCAAATTCCACTGATGATTTTTTGGGATGCCGCCAGTGGCCGCCAATACCTCGCTGTGGGCCTCAGTGTGAATTTCCGCTACTTTTTTATGGAGGAATATATACGGCCCTATTTGGGAGCTCAGCTTGGCGGCAACTATATTTTCGGGAGGGATACGACTTCTTTGTTTGGGGAGTTGGGCCCTATTGGGGGCGTCGACTTTTTTGTTTCAGACTCTGTCTCCATTGGCCCCAGGTTGTTTGCCACCGCCTATTGGGCCTTGAATGAGCCCGTGCGTTTTTCACTGGGGGGTGTTGTCGCGGTATATGTTTATTTTTAGGTTTGGAGAGGCGCGCTCTCTTGGGAAGCTTTTTTGGCAGAGGCTTGAGAAAGCAGTTTTGAAGTTGCCGAGAGCACCAGTTTTTCGTCGGAGAGGTTGGCGGGTTTTTGAAAGCCGAATTCGCGTTGCAGGTGCTCCGAGAGGGCTCGAAAAACGCGCAGCCGCGCTTCAACCGACAACTCTTCACGTTGCAGGCTGCTTTGCAAAAGCAAGTTGCGCTCCTCGGACGTCAAACGCTGCAAATGGGCTTCGAAGGTGCTGTCGCTCCAAAACCTTTCTTCCTCCGTGCTGAGTTGAATGGGGGGAGGCAGGCGCACAGGGCGTTCATAAATGACCAGTGTATGCGCAAGGAAGTCGCCCAGCCTTTGCTGGGTGCTTGAAAACAAAGCAAAGCCTGCCCCCACGAAATAGCAGTTGAGGGCATTGAAAAACCAAGGGACGGCATCCACCGGGCGTAGGACGTTGCGCAAAAAGGCCTGCATACCCCCCAGGCGTACCCCTGTTTTTTGAATAACACGAATGTGCATCACATGTTTGCCTACCGTCTTCCCCCCGAAGAACCATTCCAGGGCCCACATATAACCCACCTTAACGAGGAAGGTGGCGAGAAGGAGGAATACAAGGGACAGGGAGTTCGTGAGTTCATTGACGATGGGGATGAGGGAAAGCAAAGAGACGACAAGGACGCAAGCCAAGAGGAGGGCGGCACAAACCAGAACGTCAATGAGCAAGGCGAGGCCGCGCCGAAAAATTCCGGCAAGCTCAAAGCTAAACTCAATATACTCAGGAGTCGTTATCCGATAATGCTTGGAGAGTACCCTTGGGGCCCGGGGTGGTGGGTTAGAGGAGGAGGAGGGTTGCATGGCATGTCTCAACAACAGAAAACTGTCTCATGGATTTGGCTCAATTTGTGAATGAAAAGCGTCACCGCTGGGAAAGTTTGGAGCGGCTTTTGCAAATAGCTGAAACACAAGGGGTAGGCGTATTCTCCATAGAAGAGGGCAAAGCGTTTATACGCCTCTACCGTCTGGCCTCCTCGGACTTGGCGTGGAGCCAAACGCATGCCGGCCTTTCGGAGCTGGTGGACTACCTTAACCGCCTGGTAGCCCGCGCCTATGCGCAAGTAGCGCCGAGGCCCAAGCTCCGTGTGGGTGCTCTGTTTTTGTTTTTTCTGGAGGGGTTTCCCAAGCATTTTATACGCGAGTGGCGGCTTTTTGTTTTAGCAGGGGGCCTTTTTTTAGGGGGGGCCGGGTTTGGCTATTTGGCGGCACATTCCAACCCGGAGTTGGCGCACCATATCATTCCGGAGGAGCACCTTCAGGAGGACCCCACCCAGCGTGCGCAGCGGGAGGCCACAGGCGAAGTAGCGGCAGGGGACAGGCAAGTTTTGTTTGCGAGTTTTTTGTTTACGCACAACATTCAGGTAGCCATTCTCTGTTTTTGCATGGGCCTCACTTTGGGCATAGGGACGGCCGTATTGTTGTTCCTCAACGGCGTACTTTTGGGGGGCCTGGCCTGGGTATATGCCCAGAAGGGTTTATTCGCCTGGTTTTGTGCGTGGATATTGCCGCACGGCATTCCCGAAATCACCGTCATTTGCATTGCGGGGGCCGCGGGTTTTCTCCTCGCGCGCGGCATCGTTTCCCCCAAGGGGAAAAAACGCGGCGCCGCCCTCTATGAAGCTTCTAAAACCGCCACCCAACTTTTGCTGGGGACTTTCCCCCTGTTTGTCTACGCGGGGGTTATTGAAGCTACCCTCTCGCAAATACACCCCCCCAAGCTGAGTATGGCTTTTAAACTGAGTTTCGCCCTCTTTTCAGGCCTGCTGGTTTATGCCTATTTGCTTTCGCCCCTTTTGCGGGGGGCATGGCGGCATTTTAAGGTGAAGTGAGAGGGCTAGAGGGGGAGTTTTGGAGGACTGGGGGCGTTTTTCAACTGAGCGTTGCGTCTTGCCTTCGCCTCCCATATGAGTCCAAGCATGGCTATAAATGAGCACTATGAGCCTTCTGCCATGGAGCAGAAGTGGCAAAAACGTTGGGCGGAGAAACAGGTTTTTCGCATGTCCCGCCATGCGCACAAAGAGAAGAAATATGTGTTGGAAATGTTGCCCTACCCCAGCGGGCATTTGCATATGGGGCATGTGCGCGTCTATGCCATTGGCGACGTTTATGCGCGCTATTATTGGATGCGCGGCATGGATGTGGTGCACCCCATGGGCTTTGACGCCTTTGGGCTTCCGGCAGAAAACGCTGCCATAAAAGACGGCGTGCACCCCGCGACACGCACGGCAGAGAATGTCGCCAGCTTTCGCAAAGAGATGATGGCCATGGGTTATGCCTATGACTGGGCTTTGGAGTTGGACACCTCTCAGGCTGAATATTACCGGTGGAATCAGTGGTTTTTTCTGCACATGCGCAAAATGGGACTCGTCTATAGGCGGACGGCGAAGCTGAATTGGTGCACAGGGTGCCTCACCGTTATTGCCAATGAGCAGGTGGTAGAGGGCCATTGCGAGCGCTGTGACTCGGCGGTGGTGGACAAGGACATGCGCGAGTGGGCCTTTCGCATTACCCGCTATTCGCAGGCGTTGTTGGATGCTTTGGACGGGCTTTCAGAGTGGCCTGAGCGTATTCTGACAGCCCAGCGCAATTGGATAGGGCGCTCCGAAGGCGCCCTGGTGGACTTTGCGGTGGAGGGCAGCCAGCAAAGCATTCGCGTGTTCACCACCCGCCTGGACACCATTCGCGGGTGTACCTATGTGGTGTTGGCGCCGGAGCACCCTTTCGTGGGGGACTTGGTGAAGGAGGCGCAGGCCAAGGAGGTGGCGGCTTTTGTGGAGAAGGCGGCCAAGCAAAGCAAGGTGGAGCGTACAGACGAGAAGGGGGTGAAGGAGGGGGTGTTTACGGGGGCCTATGCCGTTAACCCCTTCAACAAGGAGCGTATCCCCATTTGGCTCGCCAATTTTGTGCTCGCCGACTATGGCACCGGCGCCGTCATGAGTGTGCCCGCGCACGACTTTCGCGACTTCGCCTTCGCCCAACAATATGGCCTCCCCATCCGTACCGTTATCCACCCCCCCCAAGGCGCCCCCCCGGAGCCCCTGCAAGAAGCTTTTGTGGACGACGGGGTATTGGCCAACTCCGAAGAGGCCGACGGTTGGACTTCGGCTGAGGCGAGGCAGAGGTGGGGGCTATGGTTGGAGGAGCAGGGCCTGGGGGAGCGCACCGTGAATTATCGCCAGCGCGACTGGGGGTTTTCGCGCCAGCGCTATTGGGGTACGCCCATTCCGGTGGTCTATTGCAAGCGCTGCGATCCGCAGGAAGAGGGCATAGACTTGGAGGCCTCGCAGTTGCCCCTGTTGCTGCCCCCCATTGACACGCAGGCCGTCATTCAAGGCCACGGCGAGCCCCCGCTGGCCAAGGTGCCTTCGTTTGTCAACACCCCATGTCCCCAATGCGGCGGCCCCGCCCGGCGTGAAGTGGACACCATGGACACTTTTGTGGACTCCTGTTGGTATTATGCCCGCTACCTCTCCCCCCAATTTGAAGAGGGGCCTTTTGAGGTGGACAAGGCCCGGCGCTATTTGCCCGTGGACATTTATGTGGGCGGCCCTGAGCATGCCACCATGCACCTGCTCTATTTCCGCTTCTGGTGCCGCGTCATGAAGCAGATGGGGCTTGTGGACATGGACGAGCCGGTCAAGCGCCTTATTACGCAGGGCATTGTGAATGGCTCCGATGGGCGCAAAATGTCCAAGCGCTGGGGAAACTTTGTGCCTCCCCTGGAGATTATCGGCAAATATGGCGCCGACAGCCTGCGCCTCTTCGTCCTCTTCGCCGCCCCGCCGGAGCGCGACATGAATTGGAACGACGAGCAAATTGAAGGCACCTTTCGTTTTGCCAAGCGCGTTTGGGCTTTGGCCGTTGCACACCTCGAAAATGTGAAGTCCGCCCAGTGGACGCAGCCCTTTGAGGGGGCCGCGCTGGAAGTGGTGCGCGCCACGCACAAGTGTATAAAACACGTTACCCAGGCCATTGAGCGCCTCTCCTTCAACACCGCCATTGCGGGGATGATGAGCTTTCTCAACACCCTCTATGCGGCCCCTCCCCCCACCACAGAGCAGGAGAAGGCGGCCATGCGTTTTGCCCTCAAGTCCCTGGCCTTGGTGTTGACGCCTTTTGCGCCGCACTTGAGTGATGAGATTTGGGAGGCTTTGGGGGAGCAGGGGTGCACCGTGGAAGCCCCGTGGCCCGATTTTGAGGAGGCCTTGGTGGAGGACGCGCTGGTGAGTTATGTTGTACAGGTAAACGGCAAGCTGCGTGCGGAGCTGCACTTGCCTTTGGATGCGGGTGAGGAGGCCGTTTGCGAGGCGGCCAAGGCGGAGCCCAAGGTAGCGGCCCATTTGAAGGGCAAAACGGTGAAGAAGTGTGTTTTTGTCCCCAGGCGTCTTGTCAATTTTGTTGTGGCCTAGGAGTGTGCATGCATAAGCCCTCCCCCGCTAAAACCTTGTACCCTCCTAAGGCCTACCCCCCGGGTGGGTTAAGCCGAAGGCTACCCCTGTTATTTTTAACGCTGGGGCTAGGGTGTATGGCCTGGGGGAATATTTCCTGTGGTTACCGTTGGCTGGGCGCCAACCCTCAGGCGGTCGCCTGTATGCTGCCCCTAGAAAACTTAAGCAACGAAGTAGGGGCGGGGCAGGTTTTCGACTTGGCTTTACGTGCGCAGCTTTTTAAAGCGGGCGGGGGGGAGGGGGGAGGGGGCAGGCGAGACTGTCTGCGTGCGCGTCTTTTGCAGCTGTCCAGGGAATTCCTCACCTCCCGCGACTTCAGGCTGACCGCTGTTTTGGAGTTGAGCCTGGACAAGGAGGGCTTTAGGCCCATACGGTTTGTGCAGAGTGAAGAATACAACCGTGGCGCTGACGTGCTTTTGACGGAGGCCGCGCTGCGTGCCGCCCTGAGCCGTCTTGCCGACAGGACGGCGCAGAAGGGGGTGGAGCATATGCAGATGCAATGGGGTACGAGGGAGCTGGACATAACCCCCTCACCCCCCCCTAAGGCCCTAGAGACGAACCCCCCCTAAAACCCTAGACGGGTTTAAGGTTAAATAGAGTTACTTCGACGGGTAGAAATGGGGAGGGCAAGCGAGCAGGCGAGGGGGGGGTTGGCCAGCATAAACCCCCCTAGCCCCCGCCCAACGGGACATGGAAACGTCTGTCTACCCCCCCGCCCCAAGGGGTAAGGGGTATGGAGTTTTAGGTTATATCTGCTCTGAGTTAACGTGCTTATAGACCCCCCCCCGCCCTCACCCCATGGGGCATGGAAGCGTCTGTCGCATTCACTTCAACTGGAAGCTTGCCTAGGCCTTTGGGGCTTCTGCTTTTTTGGCATAGGCCTGGGAGAGGCGGCCCACATTTCTTGCAGCGTTGTTGGCATGCAAGACGCCTTTGGAGACGGCGCTGTCCAAGGCCCTGCTTGCCGAGCGTACCGCCTCTTTGGCTTTGTCCAAGTCATTGGAGGCGAGGGCCTCGCGGGCTTTTTTGACGGCGGTACGAACGGAAGCCCGGAGGGATTTGTTACGGGCATAACGGGCCAGGGACTGTTGGTGGCGTTTTTGTGCAGAACGTGTATTGGCCAAAGCGGCACTCCTCAAAAATAAAACCGGGAGGCCCTAACTACTTGGAGACGGGCCTTGGGTCAAGCGAGCTGTTTGAAGAAAGCGCTTCTTTGGCTTTTTGCCAAGCGCTGTCCCATTCTTCGGCGCTGGTTTCCGCCACGGTTTTCCCCTGTTTTTTCAGCAGGCTTTCCATGAAGCGAAAACGCTCCATAAACCGCCGATTGGCGCCGGCCAATGTGTCTTCAGCGCACACTTCTTGCCAACGTGCGAGGTTGGCCAAACTGAAGAGAACGTCTCCCAACTCGTGGGAAATTTGGGACTTTTCTTTTGAGGCGACGGCTTTGTCCAGCTCCAAAAGTTCCTCATTGAGTTTGGCGCGAACGGCCTCATAGTTTTGGAAGTCAAAGCCCACGTGGGAGGTTTTGGCGCCGAGGCGTTCGGCCTGTAGGAGTTGGGGGGCGGTTTTAGGGATACCGTCCAGGAGGGAGCCGGGTTTTTTCTGAGTTTTAAGTTTTTCCCAGTTGCGCAATACCGTTTCCACCTCCAGGGGGGGTGCTTGGGGTTTTTCAAAAACGTGAGGGTGTTGGTGTATGAGTTTATGGCTAAGGGAGGTGCATATATCTGCGAAGCTAAAAAAATTTTTTTCTGAAGCGAGCTGGGCTTGAAACACAATTTGCAAAAGAAGGTCCCCCAACTCTTTTTGAAGGCCGCTCCAGTCGCCGCTGCGCATAGCTGTTTCCATTTCGGCGAGAACCTCATAACATTCTTCCAAAAGTCCCGTACGCAAGGAGTCTAAGTCTTGTTTTTTATCCCACGGGCAACCCTGAGGGCCGCGCAATTCTTTCATGACTTGAAGGAGTTTTTCCAGAGGTGCTGTTGAGTTGTCCTTGTCCATCTCTGCCGCATTAACAAAACCCGTCCTGTTTGTATTTGTTTTCGCTATCATCGGTTTGTCCCATGCCCTTGTTTTTTGCCTGCTGTCTTTTTTCCATGTTGACGACGGACTCCTTGGCGGAAGCCGGTAGGGAGCTGGCCGCTGAGGAGCAAGACAGTGTGTATTCCGAGAAGGAGGTGGAGGATTTTGGCAGCGGCATGAAGCCAAATGAGGACCCTCCGTTGCCTGGGAAAGGGGTTGAGCCTTCTGGCGTCGGCCATGAAAAAACCGAAGACAGTCCATTTCCCGAGAAAGGGGCAGAGAATTTAGACAGTGGCGGCAAAGGAAATGAAGAGCGTCTGCTTTTTGAGGGAGAGGCGCCGGCGGAGGCGGAGCCATTTTTCTTGGAGGAGTCCAGTCCCAAGCTTCGTCTGCTGCCCAACCAAGTGGGGGATGCTGAGTTATATGAGGCATGGGAGCAGTGGCACGATGCTTATATGAGGAAGGACATTGAGGCAGAGAAGAGGGCATTGGAGGATTTGCTTCGTCTGCGTCTGGAGACAGGGGCGCGTGCCTTTGAAGCCTTTGCCGTAGGGCTGATGCGTGCGGCGGCCTCGCGCGACTTTCAGAACGACAAGGCAGGGGCCCAAATGTTGACTCAAGCGGCGATGCAGTTGGCAGCGGATTTGCCTGCCACATACATAGGCGCCACCAGCATTTGCCTTCAGCATTTCTCTGAGGAGTGGCGTCATTGTGCCCATTTGTCTTGGCAGGTTGTCAAAAGCTGGGCAGCAGATCCGCGTTATAGGCGCTCAACGCTTGCGGATGTAGGCGTGGCCTTGCTCTTCAGTTTTGTTTTGACAAGCGTGGTGGTCCTGTTGGTGTTGCTTTTTAGGAGTTTGCCCTGTCTTTTTGCGGATTTTTATGCATTTTTTCAGAAATTAGGTTTTCCGAAGTGGTTTGGGTGGACGGTTTTATTGGGCACCCTAAGCCTCCCCCTCCTCTTAGGGATAGGGCTAACGGTTATTTTCCTCTTTATTTTCTTAGTAATAGCGCTTTATTTACGGCGAGCAGAGCGTTTGTTTATCACCGTCCTTATTTTTGCGATGAGCCTGCTTCCTTTTGCTGGGGAGTGGTTTGCGCACAGGACGCTTTTTGGGGGGACTTTAGCGGAGAAGCTGTGGACTTTGGATTTGGGGGGGCCTGGGGCGGAGGGTTTGGCCTATTCCTGGAAGGAGGATTTGAGGACGTCGCGTGGGAGTTTTGTGAAGTTGGCCGCCTTGGGGACATTTGAGTTGAGGAGAGGAGACAACGAGGCGGCCATTGAGCACCTGAGGCGGGCCTTGAGTTTGAGAGCTGAGGAGCCGAGGGCGATGAACAACCTTGGGGTAGCTTTGTTTTTAAAGGGGGAGATAGGGCAGGCCTATGCCTTATTTGAGCGGGCGGCCCGAGTGGATTTGTCCTTAGGGGAGCCATTTTATAATTTGGCTTTGTTGTTGCAGTGGCCCTCGTTGCAGGGTGCTGTGTTGGAGCCTCAGGAGCACGAGAGGATTTCTGAGTTGTTTGCGATGGCTTTTGAAAAGACGCCCAGGCTGTTGGAGCTGCGGCCGCTGACGGCGGCGGGAGCGATTTCAGCGAACACGTTTTTGCAGACGGTCAGTTTGGATTCCCGCGACATACTCAACGCAGCCAAGCTGGAGACCGGCATGGAGCTGGAGCTGATTCGTCTTCATTTGGCACGCAGTTTGGTGTTTGACTCGCCTTCTCTGATGACGCCTTGGATGGTGTTGTGGATAGGGGTCATGATACTCCTTTTAAGCTTCCTTGGGGATTCTCTGGACATGTCGAAGCGCTGCGCGTTGTGCGGTGAAATGCGCCGCAAGAAGATGCTTTCGATGGACAGGAGCGCCTGCCTGGACTGCACGCGCGTATTTTTGCAAAAGAACGCAGGGGTAGAACCTTTGTTTGGCCTCAATAAGCGGCTGGACACAGCGCGGTTTCGCAAGCAGCACAAGCGTCTGGTTTATGGCCTCAGTTTGCTTTGGCCTGGAGCAGGGCTTCTCTATATGGGCAAGTTTATTTCCGGGGCGTTTTATGGTTTTGCATTTGGCTCAGCCATGTTTGCGTTGATTTATTGGCAAAGGTTTATTCGTGTCCCCTATTCAGAAATAGCGTTTTCCATTTATGCCATTCCTCTGGTTGTGGTTTTTGGTTTGGTTTATTTTCTCTCTCTCACCCGTCTGCTTCGCCTAAAGGACACCTAACGTGGCTCTCCGAGGGACGCTGAAGGAATTTCAGATAGCGGATATTTTTCAGCTTGTAAGCCAACAAGCGAAGACGGGGACTTTGCGTTTCAAGTCCAAGGGGAGGACGGTTTGGGTGAGTTTTTTGGAGGGGTGGATTGTCCGCGTTGAAGACTCCAGGAAGTCCAGCCAAGAAACCATTCATGAGATGTTGTTGAAGGCGGAACTGATATTGCAGGAGGATTTGGATATTGCTTTGGATGTACACAAGAACATAGGGCGCAGTTTGAGAGAAGTTTTGTCGTTGCGAAAGTTGCTGAGCGAAGAGAAATTCAACCAACTGGTATTGTTGCAGATGAGGGAAGCCCTCTATGAGTTGTTTTCCTGGACTTCGGGGAGTTATGAGTTTGATGCGAACAGTGTATTGAGTGAAGGGACATGGGGGCGTTTAAACACGGAGTCGGTATTAATGGATGGTTTTAGGGTAGCGGATGAGTGGCCCAAGCTTCACAAGAAGATACCCGATGAAAATGTGGTGATTGAGAAAATATTGCCCTTTCCTGAGTTGGCGCATGAGGCGAAAGCGCGGCGCTCGTCTCGAAGCATGTTGGGGCTGGCGGAGCGGCAGCTTTATGAGGGTGTGAAGGTGGGCCTCTCCGTGAAGAAGGTGGTGGAGTTGTCCTGTCTTGGGCGATTTGACGGGCTTTGTGCGGTGGTGGGTTTGGTAGAACAAGGATGCATACAGCTGTCCCAGCCTTTGGGGCCGAGGAGCAAGCCTGCGTTGGGAAGGCAGCGCCGTTGGCCGAAGGTTTTTGGGCAAATAGGGGTTGTCCTTTTTTATTTATTGGTGGTGAGTATGGTTGCCAGCAGCAATGGGGACATATTGGGGTGGAGTGCCGGGCGAAATGTGTTGGCGAACCCGGTGTTGAGGCGCCACATTGCGCGAGCGCAGATGGCCCGTATTGAAACGGCCATTGAGATATACCGTCTGGAAAACGCGACGGTGCCGGAGGAACTTGAAAACCTTGTTGAAGCGAGGTTATTGAGAGCGGATGATTTGCGACACCCCTGGCGTAGCGCCTATGGCTATTTGAGAAAGTCTCCCAGCAACTATGAATTGTTGTCGCCTTCCGAATAATTTTTATGCAGCTTGAAATTGTTGACAGCGTATTGGCAAGAGTTTTGGCCGGCCCTCAAAACGAGAACTACAGGTGGTTGGAGAGGCGTATGGGGGTACGTATAGGGCAGCGGGGGACGAAAATTGACATACACGGGGAGGACGGTGGGCGGGTACAGCTGGTAGCAGGTTTGCTGAAGAAGCTGTGTATGCTGGCGCAGCCGAATGGGGGCCTCAGCATAGAGGACATGGAGAAGGCCTTGTCGGGTTATGAAGACGAGGGGGGCGAGGGCATAGAGCCTTTGTTTATGCCCCCCATACTCAAGCGTTTAGGGGGAGGGGCTGTTTTACCCAAGACATTAGCGCAAAAGCGCTATGTAGAGATGATAGGCCAAAAGGACATTGTTTTCGGTTTAGGGCCTGCGGGGACGGGAAAAACCTATTTGGCCGTAGCCATGGCCGTAGCGGCGCTGTTGGACAGAAGGGTACGCAGGATTGTTTTAACGCGGCCGGCGGTAGAGGCGGGGGAGAAGCTAGGGTTTTTACCAGGGGATTTAGCCCAGAAGGTAGACCCCTATTTAAGGCCCCTCTATGACGCTTTGGCGGATTTTTTGGACAGGGGGCGAATGGAGCAATGGTTGGAGGAGGAGGTGATAGAGATTGCGCCTTTGGCATTTATGCGTGGCCGCACATTGCACGAAGCCTATGCCATTTTGGACGAGGCGCAAAATGCCACCATTGAGCAGATGAAGATGTTTTTGACGCGGCTGGGGCCACGCTCCAAGGCTTTGGTGACGGGCGATTTGACGCAGGTGGACTTGCTGGGCAAGCCCTCGGGGCTTTTGCATGCCCGACAAATTCTCCAAGGGATAGAGGGGATTGGTTTTTTAGAATTTTCGGAGAAGGACGTTATTCGTCACCGTCTGGTACGGGAGATTATAAAAGCCTATGAGAGCACCCCTCCCGACATGCCTGCCGACGTGCCTAACGGTTAATGGCTCCTTTTGAAATATGGGGGGAGTTGACCTGTTTAAGGCCTACGCATATAAGCCTAAAAGAAGCAAAGAGCCTTCCCTATTCCCTCCCATGGGGAAGGCGTTTTTTTCGGGAGAGGTGGAGAAAAAAGCCATGGTAATGAGTGCAGAACAGAAGGTAGAGATTGTCGCTCGCTATAGGACGCATGAAAAAGACACCGGCTCCCCGGAAGTGCAGGTGGCCTTGTTGTCGCGGCGCATTTCCTATTTGACGGAGCATTTCAAGACGCACAAGAAGGACCACCATTCACGCCGGGGTTTGTTGAAGCTGGTAGGGCAGCGCAGGAGGTTGTTGGACTATTTGAAGAAGAAGGATTTAGAGCGCTACAAGAAGCTCATTGACGCATTGGGCATTCGCAAATAGCGCAGGAAGCGGGGGCGCATGGGGCGCCCCTTTTTATGTTTATAGAAGCAGCAAAACATTGAGGTGGAGAGACAACTTGGGGTTGCGTTTTGATTTTAGGTTTGGAGCTTCCAATTCATGGATTTAGGCCATGCTAGAGGGTGGGGGCCATGAGGGTGGGGGTTGCGGACTTCAAATCAAAACGTCCCGGTGGGTTTCTCCCCAAGAAGACATAGGAGAGAAGCATGTATTTGAAAGAAGCTATAGAAGTGGGTGGACAAACCCTGTCCATTGAAACAGGCCGTATGGCCAAACAAGCAGACGGTGCGGTGGTGCTTCGCTATGGCGACACCCTGTTGTTGGCAACAGCGGTAGCCGCGCATGAGAAGAGGGATGTGGATTTTTTGCCGTTGACGGTGGAATACAAAGAGAACCTGTGTGCGGCGGGGCGGATTCCGGGCAGTTTTTTTCGTCGCGAAGGCAAGCTAACGGAGAAGGAGACGCTGACGTCCCGCCTGGTAGACCGCAGTTGCAGGCCTTTGTTTGCCGAAGGTTTCAGCTGTGAGATTCAGTTGATTGTCAACGTTATTTCTGCGGACAACCAGAACGATCCAGACATTTTGTCCCTGACAGCGACTTCGGCGGCGTTGATGGTTTCGGACTTGCCTTTCCATGGGCCCATAGCGGGTGTAAGGGTTGGCCGTCTAGAGGGTGAATGGGTGATAAACCCCAGCTATGAGCAGCGGGAGAAGAGCGACATAGACTTGGTGGTAGCCTGCTCCAAGGAGGCGATAGTGATGGTGGAGGGGGGGGCTGCTGAAATTTCCGAAGTGGAGATGTTGGCGGCATTGGAGTGTGCGCAGAAGGCCTGTGTCCCCATGTTGGAGTTGCAGGAGCGGATGCGTGCGCAGCTGGGGAAGCAGGCGCGTGCTTTTGAGTTGCCGGAGAAGCCGAGCCCTGAGTTTCAAGAGGAGTGCCGCCAGTTGGCGCAGGCGGGCATTGCGGCGGGCTATGCCATTGCCGACAAGAAGGAGCGCTATGCTGCGCTGTCTGCGACGAAGGCGCAGCTTTTGTCCGAGTTAAAACTCAGGCAAGCCGAGCAGGGGGGGCTAGGTTTAGAGAAGAAGGTAGGGGCGATTTTTGAGGAACTCAAATACCAATACATGCGGGAGATGATTTTGAGTGGGGGGCGTATTGCGAACCGAGCGCACGATGAAGTACGTCCCATCAGCATAGAAGTCGGCGTATTGCCGAGGACGCACGGCTCTGCGCTTTTCACCCGTGGAGAGACCCAGGCTTTGGCCGTAGCGACTTTGGGGACTTCCGAGGATGAGCAACGCATAGAGCATTTGCTGGGGCAGAGTTTCAGAAGGTTTATGTTGCACTACAATTTTCCGCCCTTTTCTGTGAATGAAGTGAAGCCTCTGCGTGGCCCGGGCCGTCGGGAAGTGGGGCATGGGGCCTTGGCGGAGCGGGCTTTGCGCGGGCTGATTCCGGACGCGGGGCAATTCCCCTATACGCTGCGCATTGTCAGCGACATTTTGGAGTCCAACGGCAGCTCCTCCATGGCCACCGTATGCGGCGGGACTTTGGCGATGATGGATGCGGGCGTTCCCCTCAAGGCGCCGGTAGCAGGCATAGCCATGGGTTTGGTAAAGGAAGGGGATAGGGTAGCCATTCTCTCGGATATTTTAGGGGATGAAGATCATTTAGGGGACATGGACTTCAAAGTATGCGGCACAGCCAAAGGCATCACCTCGGTGCAGATGGACATAAAAATAACGAGCATAACCACCGAGCTGATGATGCGGGCCATGGAGCAAGCGCGCCGTGGGAGGCTGCACATTTTGGAGAAGATGGCCGAAGTGTTGCCGGAGCCCCGCGCAGAAATCAGCGTCTATGCGCCGCGGATTACGACGCTGCAGATTCGCTCGGAATTCATTAAAAACGTCATAGGCCCCGGCGGTAAAACCATTAAGGACATTGTAGCCCGTACAGGTTGCGTCATTAACATTGAGGACTCCGGGCGTGTGAACATTGCCTCGGCGAACACAGAGGCGACCAAGCAAGCGGTTGCGATGATTCAGGCGCTGACGCGGGAGGCGGAGGTAGGCGAGGTTTATTTGGGGATAGTGCGCAAGGTTTTAGAGATTGGGGCTATTGTCGAGTTGTTTCCGGGGACGGATGGTTTGGTGCACATTTCCGAGTTGTCCGACAAGCGGGTGAGGGCGGTGACCGACATTGTGAAGGAGGGGGATGAAGTCATGGTCAAAGTCATGGCCGTAGAGAAGAACGGGAGAATACGTTTGTCGAGGAAGCAGGCCTTGCAGCAAACCAAGACGCCTTCAGAAGGCGAAGCTGAGAGCTGAGATGGCAGGCGATTCGCGTTTTATACGCCTTCAGCGTTTGCGTCCCGGGGTTTTGTTGCCCAGCTACCAAACCCCGGGTTCTGCGGGCATGGACCTCTATGCTGACCTGGAAGCGCCGCTGTGTTTGGACTCTTTGGAGCGTATGTTGGTGCCCACGGGCATAGCGATTGCTTTGCCGGAGGATTGTGAAGCCCAAATACGTCCACGTTCAGGTCTCTCTTGGAAAAAGGGCCTAAGTTGTCTAAATACACCAGGGACTGTGGATGCGGACTACCGTGGAGAGCTCAAAATACTGATGATTAACCTTTCAAAGTTTCCGCAGGAGATTCACCCGGGCGAGCGTATTGCCCAACTGGTTGTTTCGAAACGGATTCGAGTGGAGTGGGAGGAGGTGGAGGAGTTGGAGGCCACGCACAGAGGGGAGGGAGGTTTTGGATCTACAGGCATACGCTAAACCCATGGGAGTGGTTTTAAAATAACCAAAGAGGACAGCCTTGCTTTGCTACAAATGTGGAAGCCATGTTCCCGACACTCAGACAGTCTGTTCCGTTTGTGGACAGAAAATGTCGCCGGTTGCCGTCCGACAGGTTTCGACGGGCTATATACGCAAGGCGATGAATTTAGCCGAGGGGGGGCTGTTTAAGCCGGAGGAGCGTATTGCGGAGCGTTATTTGGTGAGGGAGTTGTTAGGGGAGGGCCCCACAGGCTTTTCCTATGGCGTCTATGACGGGGTTTCCAAGCTGAACCTCCGCCTTAAAATAATACACCCCCATTTGTTGCAGACAGCCGAGGAGCAGAAGCATTTTGGCAGTGTATTGGGGAGGCTTGCGCATTTGTCGCACCCGAACCTTGGGCGGATTTATGAAGTGGGCAACACGCGGGGGCGGATGTTTTATACGCAGCAGCAGACGGAGGGTTTGTCTCTGCGGCGGATTATGGATGAGCGTCTGGTGAAAGGCAGCCTCTTTTCGTGCAAGGAAGTGGAGCCCATTTTAGGGCAGTTGGTGCAGGCTTTGGAGGCGGTGCACAAGATGGGTTTGCACCTGAATTTGAAGCCGGAGAATGTTTTTGTTTTGCCGGACTTGTTGAAGCTGAGCGACGTGGGTTTGGGCCTGGCGATGGCGCGCCAGCCTTTTGTACAAGCGCAGTGCAAGCACAAGGCGGAGGGCTATTTTGCCCCCGAGTTTTTGTCGGGTATGGCCATAGACGCCGGGGCAGATGTTTATTCCCTGGGGGTTATTTTAGGAGAAATGCTGGGCGGTGTATTGCCCGACAGTGGGCTTAAGGGCCTACGCAGGAACAACCCTTCCATTCCCGTCCAGATGGAAGCCATTTACCACAAGGCCGTTGCGGCAAGTCCGCTGCTGCGCTACCGCAGCATTGCGGAGTTTTATGATGATTTTTGTAGCTTCTACCAGAGGTACTCAGAGGGGGAGGGGCAGGTTTTGGATGGAGCGCTCGCGCAGACTCACCCTGAACTTCCCCCCCTGCCCCCCCCTCAGGTTTTTCCGGAGCCTTCCAGCGAAATATCCCTCGCTGGAATAAAGGGCCCGGCCAAGCAAGGCTTGGGCCAACTGAAATGGGTCATTTTGGCAGGGGGTGTTTTGTTGCTGATGGGCCTCCTCTACCTGCTTTTTAGGGACACGACGCCCGAAGAATATACGGGCAGAAACGTCGAGGGTTTTTTGCAACCCCCCCCTGTGGCGCCCGTGCCCGTGCCTGTACCTGTACCCATAGAGCCCTTGAAGAATGAGGTGGTGCATACGGAGGCCACGTTGCCTGAGTTTCTTGAAGAGACGGCCCCTCCTGAAGTGCCCGTCCCGTCCGAGAAGCCTCCGGAAGCTTCTCGGACGCCGCGCGCCAATGTGCCGTCCGTTGCTGCCAACACGCGCTGTCCGGAGCAGATGCGGCACATACCTGCGGGGAGTTTCAGGATGGGCACAGAGAGGGACGATCTCTATTTGAGTTTTGAGGACATGTCGGCCGTCTCGAAGGAAGTGGGGGGTTTTTGTGTGGACATTTATGAATACCCCAACCGTCCTGGGCATATGCCGCAGGTGAATGTGGGGTGGGCCAAGGCCAAGGAGTTATGCCAGAAGCAAGGCAAGCGTTTGTGTACGGAGGCGGAGTGGGAGAAAGCCTGTCGGGGCAGCCAGGGCTTACGTTGGCCCTATAGCAATATTTTTGATGCAAGCGCTTGCAACGCTGAAGGTGGGACAGGGGCAGGCACAAGCTTGGCGGCTTCAGGAAAGTTTTTTCGTTGCGTATCCACCTATGCCGTGTTGGACATGTCCGGGAATGCTGCCGAATGGACGGAGGAGAAGGTAGTGAAAGGCGGCTCCTTCTCAGGCACGGAGCATGACATACGTTGTGCGGCGCGCAAAACCAAGGCGGCAGCTATGGCAGAAATAGGTTTTCGTTGTTGTGCAAACTCAAAATAGCTTGAAGTGGTTTAAATTTAGGGGTGCTTAAAAGCAAAGGGGCAGGGCCAGTGGAGAATAGGCTTAAAGCAACCCCCTAAGCATAAGGAAAGCGGATGATACCAAGGTATGCGCGGCCTGAAATGGTTGCCCTGTGGACAGAAGAAGCCAAGCTTGGCCGTTGGAGAGACATAGAGCTTGCGGCATTGGCCGCCATGGCAGACGAAGGCCTGGCCCCTTCAGCGGCTTTTGAAGCCTGCCGTGCGAAGGCCGGCGCGTTTGACGCGAAGGATGTGGAGGCCATAGAGGAGATTGAGAAGACGACGCGGCATGACGTCATTGCTTTTTTGACATTCATGGAGCAGCGCATAGGCCCCGAGGCCCGCTGGCTGCACTTTGGAATGACTTCTTCAGACGTGCTGGACACGGCTTTGGCCTTGGTTTTGCGTGAGGCCGCGGATGTTTTGCTGGCGGGTTTGGAGCGCGCCATGCAGGCGGTGAAGGCGCGCGCCTTCGAGTTTAAGCAGCTGCGACTGATGGGGCGCAGCCACGGCATTCATGCGGAGCCGACAACCTTGGGGCACAAGCTGGCCCTCTGGTATGACGAGTTGGCCCGCCACCGCGAGCGCCTCCTGCATGCGCGCAAAGGCATTGCGGTGGGCATGTGCTCCGGCGCTGTGGGCACTTTTGCGCATTTGCCGCCTTGCGTGGAGGAGGGCATGTGCCGACGTTTGGGGCTTGTGCCGGCCAAGGCTTCCAGCCAGGTGATACAGAGGGACATACACGCCGAATATTTTTTGGTGTTGGCGCAGTTGGCGACTTCTCTGGAGAAGTTTGCCATAGAGATACGGCACCTCCAACGCACCGAGGTGGGCGAGTTGGAAGAGCCCTTTGCCAAGGGCCAAAAGGGCTCCTCGGCCATGCCCCACAAGCGTAACCCCATCCTCTCAGAAAACCTGACGGGCCTGGCGAGGCTTGTGCGCAGCTATGCGTGGGCCGCTTTGGAGAATGTCCCCTTGTGGCACGAGAGGGACATTTCCCACTCCTCGGTGGAGCGCGTTATTGGCCCGGATGCGACGGTAACTTTGGACTTTATGCTATACCGTTTTACGGGTTTAGTGGGGGATATGCGGGTATACCCCGAGGCTATGGAGCGTAACCTGAACCGCCTGGGCGGTTTGGTATACTCCCAGCGCCTGCTGTTGGCCCTGGCCCAGAAGGGGATGGAGCGTCAAGCCGCCTATGCGGTGGTACAGCGCAATGCCATGCGGTTTTTTGAGGAGGGGGTGGCCTTCAAAACCTCCCTTTTGGCGGATGGGGAGTTGAGGGCGCATATGACGCCGGAAGAGGTGGAGGCCTGTTTTGAGGAGGGCTACCACACGCGGCATATGGATGAGATTTTTAGACGTGTATTCGGCGAGGCCTAATATGCAAACACAAACCCCCCCCCTCTACATACGTCAACTCGCCGTGGGGCCTATGGCCAATTTCGTCTATTTGCTGGGCGCTGCCGACGCCGAGGAGGCCGTCCTCATTGACGCCAGCTGGGAAGCAGAGCGTATTGTGCAAGCCGCCAAGCAGGACAACAAGCGCTTGACGGCCATTGTCCTGACGCATGCCCACTATGATCATGTCCAAGCCCTCCCCGAGTTGGTGGCGCTTTTGCGCATTCCGGTTTTGTTGCAGCAGGCGGAAATGGACTTCATACGCGCCTGCCCCCCCCCGTTTTGCCCCAGGCTACGCGCCCTGGCAGAGGCCTCCCCCGCCACCTTCCAAACCCTGCACCCCGACACCCTTGTCCCCCTGGCGGGCTTGGACATGCGCATGCTGTTAACTCCAGGGCATACCTTAGGGGGCCAGTGTATTTTTGTTGAGGGGGCCCTGTTTACGGGGGATGTTCTCTTTGTCGGGGCGTGTGGGCGGGTGGATTTGCCGGGAGGGGACGCTCAACAACTCTATGAAAGCTTGCACCTTAAACTTAAAACACTGCCCCCCCAAACACAGGTATTCCCCGGGCACGACTATGGCGATACCCCCGTCTCCTCCCTGCATAGGGAGTGCCAAACCAACCCCTATTTGCAGGATAAAGCAGGCTTTTTCTCTTTGTATGCCTGAGGATGCTTCAAACCTCCATGTCTCACAGAGAGATAAGCTTGGAAATTTTGCCCCAAAGCGGATTAGACTGAAGAAAGGCAGGTTCCATTCAAGGCCTCTGGCCTTTGCACCCATATGAAACCATTTGAAAATGCCCTCCCGGGTTTTAACCATAACGTTAAACATAAAGGGCAGCTTTATCACCTACAGACGGAGGACTCCGGCAGGCATAACCCGAGCATAACCACCCTGCTGTTCCTCGGCGGCAATGTTTTGGCTTCGCTCAAAGTCTCCTATGCAGAGCACTTGGACTCAGCGGACTTGCCCAAGCGGGTACGCGAGTTGATGGAGAAACAGCACAAACAAATGCTGCGCAACCTCCTCAAAGGCCAATATGACAAGAGCAACGAAGCCCACGCCAAATATTGGAGAGTAGGCCAGTTGGATGAGCGCGCCCAAACCGATGAGCACCCGGCCCTTTCGCCTGCAGAGCCGCTTGCACATTTAACCCAACCCATACTCCCCTCCTATACGCCCCCTTCCCGCCCGCCCCTGAGCCGCTCCCCTAGCCGCTCCCCCCTTCCCCCGGTTTCCTCCCTGGAAGCGGAGCAAACGGTGGTGGGGCCAACAGCTTCCTCTTTCGAAGATGAGGAAGTAGGTGCTGTTTTTGGGGAAGACCTCATTGCAGAGCAGCGTTTGGACGAGTTGATATTGAATTATTTGCTTCGGGAGAAAGACAAGTTGGGCTGAATAGGCTAGAGGGGGGGCCATGTCTTTAGAGGATTTAGAGTCCACCAACGCGCTGCGCGCCCTTTGTCTCGACACCATTCAAAAGGCCAACTCAGGCCACCCCGGCATATGCCTGGGAGCCGCGCCCATGGCTTTTGCGCTGTGGCAACACCGGCTGTGTTTTTGTGCCTCTCAGCCGCATTGGCCCAACAGGGACCGTTTTGTTTTGTCGGCAGGGCATGGCTCCGCTTTGCTTTATGGCCTTTTGCACCTCTTCGGCTATGCGCTGGAGATGAAGGACTTGATGGAATTTCGGCAGTGGGGCAGCAAGACGCCGGGCCACCCCGAGGTGGGGTTGACGCCGGGGGTAGAAGCCACCACCGGCCCCCTCGGACAGGGCCACGCCAACGCCGTGGGTATGGCGATTGCCGAAAGGGCCTTGGCCTTCCGTTTTAACCGTCCCGGGTTTGAAATAGTGGACCACCCTACCTATGCTTTGTTGTCGGATGGCGATGTGATGGAGGGGGTTGCGTTTGAGGCGGCGGCCATAGCGGGGCATTTGGGTTTAGGGAAGTTAATTTGTCTCTATGACTCTAACGGTATTACCTTAGATGGCCCTACCTCCCTATGTTTTACGGAGGACGTAGGGGCGCGTTATGAAGCCATGGGTTGGCATGTGCAGGTGGTGAAGGAGGGGGACACCGACTTCAAAGCCATTGAAGAGGCCCTCTCAAAGGCCAAGGAAGAGACGCTGCGTCCTTCGTTGATTGTGGTGAAGACGACGTTGGGGTTTGGCTCGCCGAACAAGGCGGGCAAAGCCGCCGCGCACGGCAGTCCTTTGGGCACGGAGGAGGTGGAGAAAACCAAGGAGGCCCTGGGGTGGCCCAAGGACACCTCTTTTTGGGTGCCCAAGCAAGTTTATGCGCATTGCGCCCAAGCCACGCGGCGCGGTGAGGCGGCCTTTGAGGCATGGAAGCGGTTGTTTGCCGCCTATGCCGTGCAACACCCGGAGTTGGCCAAGGAGTTTGAGCGCCGTTTGCGAGGGGAGTTGCCCACAGCCCATTTGGAGGAGGGGTTGGAGGCCTTGCTGCCCAAAAACAGTTTGGAGACGCGCAGTGCAGCCTCTTTGGTTTTGCAGTCCCTGGGCAAGCAGCTTCCGGAGTTATTGGGGGGGGATGCGGATTTAAGCTCCTCCACGAAGTCGGCATTGGTAGGGGAGAAGGATTTTAATGGGCAAACCGGGGAGGGCCGCAACCTCCGTTTAGGCGTACGCGAGCACGGCATGGCGGCCATCGCCAACGGGATTGCGCTGCACGGGCAGTTTCGCCCCTATGTCTCCACGTTTTTTAGTTTTTGTGACTATATGCGGCCCTCTATACGTTTGGCCGCCCTAAGCCGTCTACCGGTGGTTTATGTGTTTACGCATGACTCCATAGGCGTAGGTGAAGACGGCCCTACCCACCAACCGGTGGAGCAGTTGGCGAGTTTGCGCTCCATTCCGAATTTGGATGTGGTACGCCCCTGCGATGGGCCCGAAGCGGTTTGGGCCTGGGTAGGGGCTTTGCGGCGGCAGGAGGGCCCCACGGCGCTGATATTGACGCGCCAGAAGTTGCCCTATTTGGACCGCAGCCAAATGGCGCCTGCGAAAATGCTGCCCTATGGCGCCTATGTTTTGAAGGATGCGCCGGGCCCCTTGGCGGGGGTTTTTCTGGCCAGCGGCTCCGAGGTGCAGCTGGCCTTGGCGGCCCAGAGTTTGCTGAGTGCGCAGGGGGTGGCCGTGCGTGTATTGTCCATGCCCTGCATGGAAGCTTTTCGCCGCATGCCCAAAGGCTACCGTAACGAGGTATTGCCGCCGGACATACAAGCGCGGGTAGCCATAGAGGCGGGGGTTAGCCTAGGGTGGCACGAGTGGGTAGGGGCAGAGGGTTATATTCTCGGCATGGAGGGTTTTGGCGCTTCAGCGCCGGCGGAGCAGTTGTTTAGGAGGTTTGGTTTGAGCGCGGAGGCTGCCGCAGAAGCCATGTTGAAGCAACTGGGCAAGTCCGTTTAATATGGCCCTACGAGGGGCCTACGTCCGTCCATGGGTAGGTGGGTAGTGGCCCATGTGGAAGGAGGGCTAGGGAGGGCAGAATATATTGGCATGAAAAAAAGGCCCTAGGTTTTTAGATAGGCCAAGGGGGTATTGGGTTAGGTTTGGGGAAATTGAATGAGGGTTACATGGATCAGAACATTCGTGCATTGACGCAGCAAGTGGTACAGGAGAGTGCTTTTTTAGATGGGCTCTTCAAGGAGGTAGGGAAGGTGATTGTTGGCCAGAGGGCGATGTTGGAGCGTGTGGCCATAGGTTTGCTTTGCAACGGCCACATTCTTTTGGAAGGCGTCCCTGGTTTGGCCAAGACGCTGACGGTACGCACCTTTGCGGAAGCCATTCAAGCGAGTTTCCAGCGTGTACAGTTTACGCCGGACTTGTTGCCGGCGGACCTCATCGGCACGGTGGTATTCCACCAGCAGGCGGGCAATTTCAGCGTACGCAAGGGCCCCATTTTTGCGAATGTGGTGTTGGCGGACGAAATCAACCGTGCGCCGGCGAAGGTGCAGTCTGCGTTGTTGGAGGCGATGCAGGAGCGCCAGGTGACGATAGGCAACAGCAGTTTCCCCTTGCCCTCCCCTTTTATTGTATTGGCGACGCAGAACCCCATAGAGCAGGAGGGCACCTATGTTTTACCTGAAGCTCAGGTAGACCGGTTTCTCCTCAAAATTAAGGTAGACTACCCTAGCCGTGAGGAGGAGAAGCAGATGATGGACAGGATGGCGAGGGATGGGCAGCTCGCCGGGGTAGCGAAGTGGGCGGCGCCCGAGCAAATTCTGCGGGTGCAGAAAGTGGTGCAACTCATTTATATAGACGAGAAACTCAAGGACTATATTTTGGATGTGGTTTTTGCGACGAGGAACCCCGTGCAATTCGGCATCAAGGACTTGGGGGGTTTCATCGCCTATGGCGCCAGCCCGCGTGCGACGCTTGCGTTGATGAATGCGGCGAAGGCGCATGCTTTTTTGAGGCACCGAGGTTTCGTAACACCCGAGGATGTGAAGGCCATAGGCATGGACGTATTACGCCACCGTTTATCCCTAAGTTTTGAGGCGGAGGCGGAGGGGGTGGATGCGGAGCAAGTCGTCCAGCGTATTTTTGACAGGATTGAAGTACCTTGAGTCTGCCATGTTGTCCAAAGAGCTGATTGCGAAGCTAAGGCATTTGGAGATTAGCACCAAGAAATTGGTAGCGGACATGTTAGCAGGCCAATACCACTCGGTATTCAAAGGCTCCGGCATGGCTTTTTCCGAAGTCCGCCCCTACCAACCCGGGGATGAAATTCGCATTATTGACTGGAACGTGACGGCGCGGATGAACGAAGCCTTCGTGAAAGTATTTTCCGAGGAGCGCGAGTTAACCGTCTTCATGTTGGTGGACTTGTCGTCCTCTCTGCAATTTGGAAGCCGAGTGCAAAGCAAAGCCGAGGTATGCGCAGAAATAACGGCGCAAATTGCCTTTTCTGCGATTGCGAATGGAGACCGCGTGGGGGCTTTGCTGTTTACGGATTGCATTGAGAAGCTGCTGATTCCCAAGCGTGGACGCAAACACGTCATGCGGCTGATTTCGGATTTGATGAGCCACAAACCCCAAGGGACACAAACCAACTTGTCCATGGCCCTCGCAGCGCTGTCGCATGCCATTACACGCAGAAGTGTGGTTTTCATTATTTCGGATTTTTTAGACCAAGGTTTTGAAGACAAACTTAAAGTAGCGGCCAAAAAGCACGATATAATTCCCGTCATTATTGAAGACGCTTTTGAGAGAGACTTTCCTTCTGTCGGGCTTGTGTCTTTTGAAGATTCTGAGACGGGGGAGCGCCTGTTGGTGGACACGTCCAGTCCGGCCGTGCGCGAACAATTTCGTTTGCAGCGCGAGCAGCTGAGCCATGCGCGCGAGCAGATTTTCAAAAGGCTGAACATGGACAGCGTGCTGCTTTCGCCCGGCGAAGCCAACGGCCTGGCTTTGCAGCGGTTTTTCCGCCAGAGGGCCCGGCGCTTGCGAAGGGCGGCCTAGCCGTTTTCACCCCCCTCAAAACACCCCCCCATTTCTGCTTTCACGGCTATAAGAGAAAAGGTTTTGAGGAGGAAGCATGTCCTTTACGCATTTGCATTTGCACAGTCTCTATTCGCTGCTGGACGGGGCCATTCGGATGAACGACCTCATGGCGGCGGTGAAAGAGAAGGGAATGAATTCTGTGGCTGTGACTGACCACGGCAACATGTATGGCGCCGTGGATTTTTTCCAAAAGGCCAAGGCCGCCGGCGTCAAACCCATTTTTGGCATGGAAGCCTATGTCGCGGGCCCTCTGGGGCGCGCGGACCGCAGCGAGCAGGTGAACCACCACCTCGTGTTGTTGGCAAAAGACGCGGAGGGTTTTGCCAATTTGCGCACGCTTTCGTCCATGGCTTTCACCGAAGGGTTTTATTACCACCCGCGCATTGACAAGCCCCTGCTGAAAAAACATTCCAAGGGCCTCATAGGGCTGTCCGCATGTTTGGGGGGGGAAATAGGGCAGGCCATGTTGAGGGGGGATTTGAATTGGGCCCGGCGTGCCGCCCTCGAATACAAGGAGATTTTTGAGCCGGGCGCCTATTTTTTGGAGATTCAGTCCAATGGGATGGTGGAGCAGGAGCGGATGAACGACCACCTCAAACAACTCAGCAAGGACTTGAAGCTGCCCTTGGTGGCGACAGCGGACGCCCACTATATACGCCAGGAAGACGCGAAGGCGCATGAGTTGTTGATGTGCATTGCCTCCGGAAAAACGCTGTCCACCAACAACCGCCGCCACTCCACAGACCGCCTCTATGTCCTGTCTCCCGAGGAGATGCGCGCCTATTTCTCCGACGTGCCGGAGGCTGTGGACAACACCCAACGCATTGTCGAGTTGTGCAATGTGGAGCTTCAGCTTGGAAAAACCATGCTGCCCAATTTCCAAGTCCCCGAAGGCTATAGTCCGGACTCCTTTATGAGGGAGTTGGCCCACCGGGGGCTTCGGCGGCGTTTTGCGCAACTGCCCAAAACGGTGGACCAGGAAGCCTATGTGGAGCGTTTGGAGACGGAGCTTTGCGTCATTTGCAACATGGGTTTTTCCGGCTATTTCCTCATTGTGCAGGACTTCATCAACTGGGCCAAGCTGGAGGGCATTCCTGTGGGCCCGGGGCGAGGCTCCGGCGCCGGCTCCCTGGTGGCCTTTGCCCTGGGGATTACGGATTTGGACCCCATTCCCTACCATTTGCTTTTTGAGCGTTTTCTCAACCCGGAGCGCGTCTCCATGCCGGACTTCGACATTGACTTTTGTCAATACCGCCGGGACGAAGTCATTCAATATGTCTCCAAAAAATATGGGGAGAATAACGTAGGCCAAATTATTACCTTCGGCAGCTTAAAGGCCAAAAGTGTTTTGAGAGACGTATGCCGCGTCTATGGTTTGCCCTACAGCGATGGGGACCGCTTGGCCAAGCTGATTCCGGGGCTGCTCAACATTACGCTGAAGCAGTCCATTTATGGGGATGCCTCGAAGGGGATTGCAGGGGAGGAGCGCCTGAAGGAGATGATGGCGTCGCCCAGCATGTTGAAGAATGCGGAAGGGGCGGAGGTGGTGTCCACCAAGGAGGTTTTGGAGGTGGGCATGGCCCTGGAGGGTTTGCACCGCCAAGCAGGCATGCATGCGGCGGGCATTGTTATTGCCGACAAAGCCCTCTGGGAATATGTGCCGGTTTGCCGTCCCTCAGGCGAGACGGTGTTGGTGACGCAGTTTGCGAAGGACGAGGTGGAGGCGGCGGGGTTGGTGAAGTTTGACTTTTTGGGACTCAAGACGCTGACCGTCATTTCCCAGGCTTTGAAACTCATCAACCAAAACCGCTCCGGGCAGCCTTTGACAACCGAAGACATTCCTTTGGATGACCCGAAAGTTTTCGAGCTGATTTCTTCAGGGGACACCGCAGGCGTATTCCAAATGGAGTCCTCGGGTTTCACCGACATGGTGATGAAGCTGAAGCCCAGTTGTTTTGAGGACGTCATTGCCGCGGGCGCCCTCTACCGTCCGGGCCCTTTGGATGCGGGCATGGTGGATACTTTCATTAACCGCAAACACGGACGCGAAAAAGTAGCCTACCCCCACCCCCGCCTTGAGCCTGTGTTGAAAGAAACCTATGGCGTCATTGTCTACCAAGAGCAGGTGATGCAGATTAGCCAAATACTCGGGGGCTATTCTCTGGGGAGGGCGGATTTGTTGCGTCGTGCGATGGGGAAGAAGAAGGTGGAGGTAATGGCGAAGGAGAGGGCGGGCTTCCTGGAGGGGTGTAGGAAGGGGGGCGTGGAGGTGAAGTTGGCGGGGGAGATTTTCGACATGATGGAGACTTTTGCCGAATATGGCTTCAACAAGTCCCACTCCGCGGCCTATGGGTTGATTACGGTGCAAACGGCGTGGCTGAAGACGCACCACCCTCTGGAGTTTACGGCGGCGCTGTTGACTTCCGAGAAGGACAACACGGACAAAGTGGTTTCCTATATTGCCAAGGCGCGGGCGGCGGGCCGCGAGGTATTGCCGCCGGACGTCAACGAGTCCCTGGAGGCCTTCAGTGTGGTGGACGGCAAAATACGTTTTGGCCTGGGGGCCATAAAGGGGCTGGGCGCGGCGGCCATTGAAGCGATTTTGGAAGCCAGGGCCAAAGGCCCCTTCACAAGTCTGCTGGACTTCTGCTCCCGCGTGGACTCCAGGCGCGTCAACAAGCGTGTGGTAGAGGCCTTGGTGAAGGCGGGCGCTTTCGACTTTGAGAAGCAGCCGCGCAAGCAACTTTTTGAGAACATGGCCCACACCATGGAACGCGGCGCGAAGGTGCAAAGGGACTTGGACTCCGGGCAAGGAAGTTTGTTTGGCGACATGGAGACAGTAGCCCCTCCCAAGCGTCTGTTGCTAGAGGGGGCAGGGGTAGAGGAGGCGGAGGAGTGGCCCGAGCGTATACGTTTGGGTTTTGAGAAGGAGGCCATAGGCTTTTATGTTTCCGGTCACCCCTTGCAGCAATACGAAAGGGAAGTGGCCTTGTTTGCGACGCCCACAAGCCACCTCCCCTTAGCGCGCAAGGACGAGCGCGTGACGGTTGCGGGCATTGTCGCTTCCCTCCGGGAGCGTCCGACGAAGTCCGGCAAGCGCATGGCCTGGGTACGCATAGAGGACTTGCAAGGCAGTGTAGAAGCGGTTTGTTTCCCCGCCAGGAGTGGGGGCGCGGAGCAGGAGAGGAATGGCCGTTGGGTGAAGTCCTCCGGCAAGCCGGGCTATGAGGATTGGGAGGCTTTGTTAAAAAGCGACGAGGCTTTGTTGTTTAGAGGGACGGTGCAGTGGGACGAGAGTGACGAGGAAGCGCCCGTCCCTGAAATTCTGGTTGAGGAAGTGCAGTCTCTCAAGGAGGTGCAGGCGGACCGGCTGAACCGTTTGGAGTTAAAAGTGGAGGCGGAGGCTTTGGTAGAGGAGAAGTTGCGCCGTTTGAAACAACTCATGGAAAGCCACCCGGGGAAGACGCCTTTGCGTCTCACCATAGACATGGACGGCGAGGCGGAGGTTTCGGTGAAGCCCGGCAAGGACACGGTTGAGGTGAATGAGGTTTTTTTGGAAAGTGTGAAGCGTTTGTTAGGTCCAAGGGCGGTCCATTGGCACTAGGGTTATTGTGCCCTCCGGGCGGGGGTTAAAAGCATTTCTTTTTGGGTGTTGTTTTAGTGGGAAATATTTCTTTTTGCCTTGCAGGCGGCTGGCCTAGAAATTCCCCTCTATGGAGGGTACCGGGGGGTTGTTTAGGGCTCAAGGCTGCGGGGTGGCAGAAATATTCTTTTCGACTTGTGGGTGGGGTTTTTCTCCCTTGAGTTGGATGTATAGGCCCCTGGCGGGGCCGCTTTCTTTCCTCGCTTTGAGCGTCAGGTTTCGCCTAACGGCGAGTCACTTTCTTTTGCATGTGCAAAAGAAAGTAACCAAAGAAAAACCACTCTCCGAGGGCCCTGCGGGGCTTAGGCATTGCAGTTAGCCCCCCCTTCACCCTTTCCTCTGTTAACCGCCCTTCATCGGGGGGACGTCCTCGTATTTAATTCCTGTAGGCCGTCACCTTTCCGCAATAAACCCTGCTGCCTTAGCACTTGACGTGGGCGAAGAAATAATGACCGCTGACGCCACTCCAAACATAGGTATTGCACCTTCGGCGTTTCTCTTCGACAACCTAGACCGGTTTCACTTTGACACTTTCTCTTCGTTGGACGCGTTTTTGTTCAGCTGAAGTTCACAAAGAGTGCACTCCCTGCCTCCTCCCTTCCGTTAGCAAGCGCCACCGGAGCTTGCTGACGAGGGAAAGGTGGAAGGGAGTTTGCTCTTCACCACGAAACGGAGGGAGGAAAGAGCGCGCAGTTCTCTCTTGACGAGCGTCGTGTAGTCAACGAGCGAAGCGAGTTTCAATTGAAACGGCTCTGCAGAATCATTTCAACTTGGAACCGCTCTAGGGGGGTAGTGTATACGGCTATAGTAGGTTTTTATATCCCTCTATATGTCTAATTGTGTGTGGGTAGGCCTTGTGGCATAAAACCTATGGTTAAAAGGTATACCCCCCCTTTTTTGGAGAGGAATAGAATGAAAGCATGGAAGTTATGGAATTTAGACGCCAGGGCAGCGGGCTATTGTGGACTTGGTCTATGTATATTTTTAGCTCTGAGTGTGGCCTGTAGCGACATTAACTCTGCCCGCACGGAGCCGGGAGCATGTGCGGCGGACAGCGAAAACACCTGTGGCGACAAGCTGGGAAGCTTGAGGATGTCCGCGGGAATGCCGCCGGTTTCAATGATGGCCTGTGTTTCGAATGCGCCCTGCACCATGCCGCTCATTGCCGCCGGCAACAACCACACAGCAGCGCTGAAGAGCGACGGGACCGTCTGGACGTGGGGAAACAACGGCTACGGCCAGCTTGGAAACGGGTCGACGACGAACAGCAGCGTGCCGGTGCAAGTCGGGGCGCTTGACGAAATAATTGAAGTCACTGCCGGATATGGGCATACGGTTGCGCTCAAGGAAGACGGGAGCGTCTGGGCCTGGGGATGGAACAACTATGGCCAACTTGGGATTGGAAGGCAGGAGACTCGCTCCAGTCCGAGACAGGTCATGCGCTCCGCCACCGATGAGCTTAGAGATATTGTTACGATCGCCGCCGGTGGTGCCCACACAGTCGCGCTCGCGGGAGACGGGACCGTTTGGACGTGGGGATACAATTACTCTGGCGGGCTTGGGAACGGACTCAGCGGGCCAAACACAAACAGCTCTTGGCCAGTGCAAGTCAAGGCCTCCTTCGACACCGAAGACCCTCTCACTGGCATCATCGCGATTGCAGCCAGTAGCATCCACCCAGGCACTGGACAAGGTGGCGAGCTTCTATCCTTCTATGGCAACCACACAGTTGCGCTCAAAGACGACGGAACCGTCTGGGCGTGGGGCGGAAACGGCAATGGACAACTTGGGAACGGGTCGACGGCAAACAGCGGTGTGCCGGTACAAGTCAAGGATCTCACCGGCATCATCGCGATTGCCGCCGGCTGCTACCACACGGTTGCGCTCAAAGACGACAGAACGGTCTGGGCGTGGGGCTCCAGTATCCAGCTCGGAAACGGGTCGACAACAAACAGCAGTGTGCCGGTGCAAGTCACGGCGCTCACCGACATCATTGCGATCGCTGCTGGTTGCACCCACACCGTTGCGCTCAAGGCAGACAGGACCGTCTGGGCGTGGGGAAGCAACAATGATGGCCAGCTTGGAGATGGAACAACAACAAGCCACCGTGTGCCGGTGCAAGTCACAGCGCTCACCGACATTGTCGCCGTCACAGCCGACTACTACCCCACCGTTGCGCTCAAAGCAGACGGAACCGTCTGGGCGTGGGGACGCAACCCCTATGGTCAGTTTGGGAACGGAACAACGACGGACAGCAGTGTGCCGGTGCAAAGCCTTTATTCCTGGCAAGCCGACGCTTGTGCGACATTGCCCATGTGCTCGGGTGGCGCCTGTGTCTCCCAGGAGTGCAACGGCCATGGAACCTGCTCGGAAGGAATTTGTTCCTGCGAAGAGGGCTTTGGCGGCGTAAGCTGCAATGAGTGCCCGGCCAATTATTATGGCTATCCGAGCTGCGCCGTTTTCTGCGAGGACTCGACGACGTGCCACGACAATGGCTCCTGCGACGCAACGGGAAGTTGCGAGTGCAACTCCGGGTTCGCCGGAGTGGAGTGTCAATACAGCGATGCGGATGTCTGCAACAGCCATGGGCAGGCCCAGAATGACGGGAGTTGCGTGTGCGACGCGCGCTTCGACGGTGCAAGCTGCAACGGATGCGCAGCCGGATTCTCCGACTATCCAAACTGCACAAGGTTCTGCGAGGACTCGACGACGTGCAACAACCATGGCAGTTGCAGTCCGACGGGAAGCTGTGTGTGCAACGCAGGCTTTGATGGGGTGGACTGCGACGGGTGCGCGGCTGGTTTTTCCGGCTATCCGAATTGCACAAGGTCCTGCGAGGACTCGACGACGTGCAACAACCATGGAAGTTGCAATCCGACGGGAAGCTGTGTGTGCAACGCAGGCTTCGACGGAGTCAACTGCGACGCGTGCGCAGCTGGTTTTTCCGGCTATCCGAATTGCGTGCAACCGACCGATGAAGAAACCCCTGACGAAACCTCTGACGAAACCGACTCTGAGACAACGGAAAACAACGCTGAAACCGACCCATCCGGCGATGCGAAAAAAACCTCAGGCGGCGGCTGCACGGCCAGCGGAAACACGTCCTTTGCCGAGCTTGGTTTTGTGCTGTCACTGGCGCTGCTTGTCCGGCTTCGTCGCCGAGGGGTTGGGGCACATTAACGTAGCTCGGAGCGAGGTTTGTGTGGAATGAAGCACGGGCCCATGCGTGCCTGCATTGAAACCATGGGCCGCTTGAAGCAAATGGACGCCGAGAGCGGCGTCCACTCCCTCTCGGTCCTCCAACCCCGGCACCCCGTGCCCCAAAATTAGGGTATGTCATCTTCAAAGGGGGACCCCACCGGCTCACCAAATTTTTGCGTAATCCGCTTAGGCTTAGGAGGGGGCCCCCTAAAATCTTCCGGGGGTAAATAAGTTATGTAAGGGGGGGCAAAAGCGTTTTGCAAATGGGAAAACATCTGTTGAAAACACCACTCCACGTGGGCAAGGTTTTGCCATGCAACCGTAAGCGACTCGCTTCTTTTCTCCGCAG
>WQYA01000013.1 GCA_009781495.1 Cystobacterineae bacterium | reverse complement strand
TTGGAGTAGCAGAAGAGTTCGAGGGGGTCGCGAGTGCTGCCAAAGCCCCCGGCAGGGCCCCGGAGGGTGTTTTTTTGGTTACTTTTTTGTCACACAAAAAAGTGACTCGCCGGTAGGCGAAACCTACTGCCGCCGAAGGCGGAGACAGCCGGGCCGCAGGCCCAGCAATAACCCCCCCCAGGAGGGCGAAAAGAATATTTTTGCTACCCCCAACACACAGCCCCAAACAACCACCACCCCGCCCCTCCGGGGCACCCCTCCATAGAGGGGAATTTTTAAAACTGCCGGGCCGCAGGCCCAATCCCCCCCCGCAGGAGAGAAAAGAAGTGCTTTTTCACCCGCCGCCCGCCAGGGCAAAAAAACACCCCCCCTCAAGTAGGTTTGGCAGGCCTAGCCTCCTGACGACACATAAATGTGTGGCGCTTGTATTAGGTTAACCGTTCTGCTGAGGCCGCCGGCGGTTATGGTGAGGGTGCCGGTGCGTCCAGGCCTAGAGGATGAAGAGGTATTGCTCAGCACGTTCACCGTCAGAAATTGGTCACCGCTGCCGGAGCTCGGCGTCACACCGCACCATATCAAATACTGCGCGGTCCCCCCGCAAGCGACAGTGGCGCTCCAATTTCTATCGGAGGAAACATAGACCATGGCTGAACTTGCAGCCGAACCAAAACTGAGGGTTGTCGGCATAACAGTGAGTGCTGCAGGTTGCGTCACTCTCACCGTCCGGGTAAGTGTTCCGTTTGTTATGGACACCGTGGCCGTACGGCCGGTGGTGCTGTTGTTGGCCGCCACATTCACCCTCAGCGTTCCATCACCGTTGCCGGAGGGTGGAGCTCCCAAAGTGCACCAATTCCCAGTGTTTGTGCAGCTTGCATTCCACTGCGTGTTGGAAAAAACATGGAGGATTTCGTAGCCGGCTGCTGAGCTGAAGTCGAGGTTGGACCGGCTCACCTCCAGTCCCGGCGAAGGGGAGGACTGCATCACTTTCACCGTTTGAGTGAGGATTCCGTCTGTTATGGACACCGTGGCCGTACGGTTGGTGGAGGTGTTGGCCGTCACATTCACCCTCACCATTCCATCGCTGTTGCCGAAGGCCGGCTCTGCCACGGAGCACCAGCCTCCACTGCTTGTGCAGCTTGCCTCCCAATGCGTGTTGGAAAAAACGAGGAGGGTTTTATAGCCGGCTGCTGAGTTGAAGTCTAGGTTGGACTGACTCACCTCCAGTTCCGATGCAGAGGAGGACTGCGTCAGGGTAACCGTCCTGCGTAGGGAGCCATCGCTGTTGGTTATAACAACCGTCGCATAACGGCTGGCGGTGCTGTTGTTTTCTGTTACACTTACCCACACGGTTTGCTCGTCGCTGCCGGACGACGGCGTCACGCTGCACCAATTCCCAACATGCTCGCATGTTGCCTCCCACTTCGTATTGGAAGTAACGTTGAAGCTTTTCTCACTGGCCCCCGAGCCGAAAGCAAGGCTGGGCACACCCACATTCAGCTCCAGCGAAAGGGGGAGTTGCCCAGTGTCGTTTGTGTCGTTGCCGCTGTTGTCGATGTCGCTGTCGTCAACGGCATTGCCGTCATTGCCGTCGTCTCCGCAGGCCGCAAAGGCAAAGGCGAGGCATAGGAAACCCAAAGCGAAACATTTTCTTGAGAGGTTTTTTTCTTTCATGGCTCATTCTAAGGTGGTGGAGTGGTGATGCTGAGTTGTCTCATGGAAGCTCTAGGCCACATCCGCTCCCCAAAAATACGCTCCCCCGTAACTTCCATGCTTGGATTATATTTTTATACTACAATACACATGCTTGCTGTAGGCTTTTATGCTGCCATATCTGTTTTTCTACAACCATCTGCCGATGGCTCAGAAAGCTTATATTTAAGCCTAAACACCTACGTTTACGCACCTTATTTGAGAGCCATGAATGGGGGAAGTTTCCTAAAGCAAAGAAGATTTAAACGGGAGTGTGGAACATCCAAAGACTTTCTCCAAGCAGATGGACTATCCTTTGGGAATGTTATTCCTTTTGGCAATCCTTGTTCTTATTGTGGTTGGAATTTTTGGGAGCGTCCTATGCTTTAAAAAAAAGAAGAAGCTGGGGCTCAGCCTTATATTTTCCGTTATCATTATATTTGTTTTAGGCTTTCTTTATATGCTGGGGATAGCAGCGCAAGCTTCTTATCCCATGGGGCCCCACTAGCAGTGTTAACAGGCCCTACCCCTTAGCCGGAAAGCTTGTCAGCTTTGTTGGCATGGGCTAGCCCTCTGTCCCAATACCTAGCTTTAACGGAGACTTTATGAACCCCAAAGGCGCTTCTAAATTTTTGCTGAGCAACACCGAGTTGATTCCCGGACACACCATTGCCCAACATTTGGGCCTCGTCCACGGCAGCACCGTGCGCGCCAAACACATAGGCCGCGACATGATGGCCGGGCTCAAAAACCTCGTCGGCGGGGAGTTGAAGGGCTATACGGAATTGCTGAATGAGTCGCGCCAGGAGGCCATTTCCCGCATGGTGAAAGAGGCCATCGCCCTGGGCGCCAACGCCGTCATTAACGTACGTTTCAGCACCTCCAACATTACGGCCGGCGCCTCGGAGCTTTTGGCCTATGGCACGGCCGTCGTCCTTGAGCAAAGCTGAAGCACAGAGGGCTCAACATGGAACTCCTCCTAACGGTTTTCAGTTTTTTCCTGCTGCTTGTCGTTTTCTTTTTTATAGGAAGGACGGTGGAGCGGCGGCACTTTCGCTCCCTCCAGGAGCGTGAGGCCAAACTTCAGCACATTCAGGTTTCTGCCGAGCGCCACCCCTCGCCTCAGTTTTCTGGCCAGCCCTTCTGTCTCGTCACGGGCTCCGTCGTCATTTCCAGCGACTATTTCAAAACCTTCGCCGCTCAGTTGAAAAGCATTGTGGGTGGGCGCATCGGCAGCTTTGAGACACTCATTGAGCGCGGCCGACGCGAGGCCATTTTGAGAATGAAGGAGCAGGCAGCACAACAGGGCGCTCAGGCCATTTTTAATGTACGGCTGGAAACCTCTACGCTGAACCAGAACAAGCAAAAAAACAGCATCATCTGCGCTGAATTGCTGGCCTATGGCACGGCTTTTAAGGCGCCGGCTAACCCGCCTCAACCCTAGAGGGGTTTTAGGTAAAGTCTCTACACTTTTTTAGGGGGCTAAAACCTAGCATAGAGGGGAGACCAAAGCCCCTCCCTTAGACGATAAGGTGGTTAAAACTGGCCCATAATAAGCCTATGCCTAAAATAATACGGTAATAGGCGAAGCCGTTTAAACTGTGACGCCTTACCAAACGCATCAGAAACCAAATGGCCGCTATGCCCGAAAGGAAAGAAACCACCGTCCCTACCCCTAGGGCTAACCAGTCCTGCCCCGCCCCCTCCTTGAGGAGTGTACGCAGCTCAAAAAGGCCCGCAAGGCCTGTCGCCGGAATGGACAACAAAAAGGAATAACGCGCCGCGTCCTCACGCTTAAAATTGGAAAACAAAGCCCCCGTCAGCGTGGTGCCGGAGCGGGAAGCCCCCGGCACCAAGGCCAGGGCCTGCCAAAAACCAATCCGCAAAGCGTCCTTCAACTTCATGTCCGCCAAAGCCCGCTGACGACGCCCCCACTTCTCTGCACACAACAATACCACGCCAAACAGCAAAAGCGCACTGGACACCACCCACATGGAGCGCGCTTCATTCTCAATAAAACCCTTCAGCGCAAGGCCGAAAATGCCGATGGGGAGGGTGCCCAACACCACAAACCAGGCCGTTTTGCTGTCGGCGCTGTGGTAGGGGGTTTTGTGCTTGAGCGCTTCCCACGAGGCCTTCGTGAGTTGCACAATGTCCCGGGTGAAAAAAATCATAACCGCCGCCGTCGTGCCCAACTGAATGACGGCGGAAAAGGCAGCGCCCACGTCTCTGCCCCCCAGCAGGGCCGAGGCAATGCGCAAGTGCGCCGTGGAGCTGATGGGGAGAAATTCCGTCAGCCCCTGCACCACCCCTAGGACAATCGCTTCCCATAAATCCATAAGGCTAAACCTTTCTTAGGGGCTGCGGATAACCATGCTCAACGGCGTATGCTTTTGGCCATATACCGTCGCTTGCCGCCTGCCTCGTCCGCCAAAACCCCGGCGCCCTCATAGGCCCACGGCTTCGCGCAAGGCCTCTGCCTTGTCGGTACGCTCCCAGCTGAAACCTTCGGACTCCCGGCCAAAATGTCCATAGGCCGCCGTAGGCTGATAAATGGGACGCAGCAACTCCAAGTGCTGAATAATTTGGAAGGGGCGCAAGTCAAAGACGCGCGATACCGCCGCCTCTATCCGGCCCTCCTCTACCACCGCCGTCCCAAAACTGTCGACGCTGAGGCTCACAGGTTTGGCGATGCCGATGGCATAGGCAATTTGTACTTCACACTTGCGGGCAAGGCCTGCGGCAACAACGTTTTTGGCCACATAACGCGCCATATAGGCGGCGGAGCGGTCTACCTTAGAGGGGTCCTTTCCGGAAAAAGCCCCCCCCCCGTGCCGGCCCATCCCACCATAGCTGTCTACGATAATTTTACGACCTGTTACCCCGGAGTCCCCCATGGGGCCCCCAATGACAAAACGCCCCGTGGGGTTAATGAAAAACTCACAGTCCTTGCGCATGGCCTCGGGAATGACGGGAAAAACAACGTCCTCCATCACCGCCTCGCGAAGCTGCTTGAGGGCAATGTCCGGCGAGTGCTGCGTGGAGACAACCACGCTTTTCACCGCAACGGGCTTTTGGTTCTCATAGAGGAAGCTGACTTGCGCCTTCCCGTCGGGACGCATCCAGGCATGTCGGCTGCGACGGACTTCGGCAAGCCTGCGCGTCAAAGCGTGCGCATAGAAAATGGGGGCCGGCATAAGCACGGGGGTTTCATCGCAGGCATAACCAAACATCATCCCCTGGTCCCCCGCACCCTGCTCCTTGTCCTGGTTGGCCTCCACACCCATGGCAATGTCCGGCGACTGGCCTTCAATGGCCACCATAACGCCGCAGGTATTGCCGTCATAACCCATGTCCGAGTGCGTATAGCCTATGTTACAAATGGTTTTACGGACGAGGGAGGGGACGTCTACAAAACCCTTCGTCGTTACCTCCCCGGCAACAAAGGCTAAGCCTGTTTTCACCAATACCTCTATGGCCACCTTGCTTCGCAAGTCCTGGGCCAGCATGGCGTCCACAACACCGTCGGCAATTTGGTCGGCAATCTTGTCAGGGTGGCCTTCCGTAACAGACTCGGAGGTAAACAAATAAGCTGGAGTATTCATATCATTCATTCAAAGCCGCCCCTGGGGGCGCGGCGGGTTATGGTTGGCAATGCTTTCACCCTGGGGAATAACCCCTGTTGGGTTTATGGGCTAGGGTTAGCCTAGCCTATGCCAGCGCAGCTCTAGCCCAGGGGGGTTGGGTTTGACAAGTGGGGAGGGGGGAAAAGTTTAGGGTTGAGGGAGTTCGCTTTTGGGGCGTATTTCGCTTTGGCGGGCGGCGAAGGAGTTGGGGGGTATGCTTTGTGTAATAAAAGCATTACCTGCAATAATGCTATTTTTACCAATAACGGTAGACCCCCCGAGGATGGTGGCATTGGCATAGACGACGACGCCGTCTTCAAGGGTGGGGTGGCGTTTTTGGTTGGCCATATGTTTTTCCACCGTCAACGCGCCCAGCGTCACCCCCTGGTAGAGTTTCACCTCATCGCCGATATGCGTGGTTCCGCCGATAACAATGCCTGTGCCATGATCGACGAAGAAGCGCTTGCCGATGTTGGCGGCGGGGTGGATGTCAATGCCTGTTTTCTGGTGGGCGAATTCCGTCAGCATACGCGGGGCCAGGGGCATGCCGTGCAGGTGGAGCGCGTGGGCCAGCCTATAGAGGGCAATGGCATAGAAGCCGGGATAGGTGAGAATGACTTCGTCCAAACTTTGGGCTGCGGGGTCCCCCTCGAAAATGGCCTGGGCATCGGCCTGCATGGACTCATGGAGTTGCCACAACCCCTCGGAGAAGCGCTCTGGAAACTCGGGGGCCCGCGTAGGCGTACCCAGGGGGCTCAAGGCGCGGGTCAGTCTCCCCAGCAGTTGGATAAGGGAGAGGAGTTCCTCTTCAAGGGCGGCCTTAGAGCAGGAGGCATAGGGGGAGAAGTGGGGGAAGAGGAGGCCCATCGCCAGGGAGGCGAATTGCTCTACCATGGGCTGTATACGCGAGGGGAAGCAGTGCGTTCTGTGCGCGGCAAACAGCCGCTCAATCAAAGGAGCGTGGGCGTTCATCCGCCGCAAGCTAACATGTTTTAGACGGCTAGGGTAACCTTGCCCCCTAAAACAAAGCCGTACGCAACACCTGGCCCGAGTCCAAGGCCTTGTTAAGTTTGCCGAGCAAGGACATGACTTCCAGGCGCGAAACCTTCGCCCCCGGCCCTTTCTTTTTCAACTCCGAAAGGCTTGCCCTTGCCAGCAACAGAGGAAAAGACACAAAGGCCAAAATTCCCCGGTTGGCTCCTCCCGCTTGCAAGGCGTCGACATAGTCAACAGCTCTGAGCAAGTCCGCCTCTACCAAAGCAAACACTGCTTGGAGAGAAACATTGGCGGGCAAATAGCTGCGGCCGTCCTGCTTGTCGCTGCTCTGGTCCTTCAAAATATTCACCAGCTGCAAGCCCTCGCCAAACAAAACCTCCGTCTCCTTCAACCTGTCTTTCACCGCCTCAAGGCTTGGGCACGTCACCAGGAAAAGCTCCGTCAGCAACTCTCCGACAATGCCGGCCACCCAATAGCAATAGCGGCGCAAGTCTTCCAAAGTCGACAACTCAAAGCTGCCCTTCTCATCCGCACGCTCAACAATGCCATACATTCCCTCGCAGGTGCGTTTGACATGCTGGCGAATGATGACTTGGGCCTTGGGCGAAAGCGTCTCAAACATCTCCACAACAGCAACAGACTGGGCAATCAGCTGCTGGTAGCCTTTGTGCTCGCTCGGCATGGGCGTTGTCCATTCCGGGACAAATTGGGCCGCCACTTCCACCGGAGCATCCGCGTCCAGCAGCGTTTCAAGTTGCTTGAGTGCACTCAAACGCTTGGCCCTGGGCCACACCTCTGCGTCCTCAAACGTGTCTGCAATCCTAAAAAACAAATAGGCCAAGCCGACTTCCTTGCGCGTGGGCTCCGACAACAGAGGTATCGCCAGCGCAAAAGTCCGGCTCGTCTTCAATAACCATTCGTCCAGCAAAGCCATGAAACCCATGGCTACTAAATTCATCCGCCGAGCGCCAACGGCTTTTGGCGCAAAAAAAGCGCGCAAAACTGCCGGCTGCGCGCAAAAATAGCGCACACTCCAACAAAATAAGTTGTGTGGACTCAAAAAAATTCATAAAAAGTATTTATGCCAAATTTAGACATTGCCATTGTCGGTGGAGCTTTCACGGGTTTGTCGGCAGCAGCAGCCTTGGCCGCACAAGGCTTAAAAGTTGCTGTGTTCGACAGCCTTCCTGGTCCTAACCCCCAATACCGCGGTGAGCTGATTCACCCGCGAGGTGTGCGTGGGCTTTCCAAATGGGGGCTTTTAGAGCCTCTGAGAAAAGCCGGCAGCCTGGACTTGACGGGGTTTGCCGTTACGCCTGAGGAGGACGGAAGCGAAGCTGTGCTTCTGGACTACCCCACGTGGGGGGGGCCGGGCCTCGGTATTGAGCAGCACGCCATTGTCAGCACCATGCGGGCGGAAGTGGGTACACGCCCGAATGTGGAGTTGCACCTCGGCAAGCGCGTGGAGGGCTTGCTCCGAGAAAACGGCCGTGTTGTCGGCCTCTATTTGGAAGGCGGCGAGGAGGTGCGTGCAAGCCTTACCATCGGCGCCGACGGCCGCCAATCGCACATGCGTCAGTGGTTAGGTGTACCCCATAAAATTAAACTCCTGTCCTATTCCGTTATTCTTACGGTAACAGAGGATGCCCTCCCCTATGGACGGCGCGGACACGTCTTCTTAGGAGCGCCGGGTACCATTTTAGCCTACCCCTATGGGGAAAACCTCGTACGTCTGTGCATTGACGTCTCCGTGGACGCACCCAAAGGGCCCTCCGCCTGGAGAAGCCTGTTGCTGAATGACTATGTGCCCAAAATGCATGAGCCTTTGCGCACAGCCGTCGAGAAAGTCCTCAACGACGAAAGCTTGCCCATTGTCGCCGCCGGGACGCACTCCATTCGCACGGAGGCTTGCGTGGTGCCTGGGGCGCTGCTGGCAGGAGACGCTGCCGGTTGCGCACACCCCTTGACGGCGGGCGGCATGTTGAATGCCGTCAACGACGTGCTCATCTTCTCCGAGTGCCTGGCCAAAGAAGGCCCCTCGGACGAGGCCCTCAAAAACTTCCAGCGTGCACGCTACCGCTTCATCCGCTCGCGTGAAATGTTTACGGACGCCCTCTATGAGGTGTTCAGCAGCAAGGCCGAAGGCGCACGGGGTTTGCGCAAGGGCATTGTACGCTATTGGCTGGAGAGCGAGCGTGCACGCTCCGCCTCCATGCGCATTCTGGCCGGCGACGAAACCAGCCCCACGGCTTTCTTGAGCGAATATACCCGCGTCATGGGCCTTTCTACGCTGTCCATTTTGAGGAGCGAAAACGACAAGCTGACGGAGAGGGCCTTGCGCTTGTCGGCGTTGCTTCAAACCTCCTTGGGACGCTTGGAGCGTGCGGCGGAAATTACCATTGGGCAAATTTATGCGGACCAGAAAACCCGCCTAAGCGCCCTGCCCCCCCTTAAGGGTGAATAGGCTGCCCCACCTATAGGCGCCCCCCTACTTTCCAATAAAACCCGCTTGAGCCCTCTGGCCCAAGCGGGTTTTTATTTTTCAGGCTATGCCTCTTTAGGGCATACCTCTTTGAGGAGGGTATGCTGTCTTAAAGGAGCGTGTCATGAGGGTAAAAAATATACTTGAGTTGGTGGGGCAAACGCCGCACTTGCAGCTTTGCAAGCTGTTCCCTTCGGCCGAGGTATGGATAAAGTTGGAGCGTCAAAACCCCGGCGGCAGCATGAAGGACCGCATTGCGCTGGCCATGCTGGAGGCCGCTGAAAGGAGCGGCCTTCTCCAAAAAGGCTATACGGTGATAGAGCCTACTTCGGGCAATACGGGCATAGGCCTGGCCATGGTATGCGCGGCTAAAAATTATGCGCTTATTTTAACCATGCCCGAATCCATGTCCGTGGAGCGGCGCAAGCTTCTTGCGGCCTATGGCGCACAAGTGGTGCTGACGCCGCGTGCAGAAGGCATGGCCGGCGCCATTGCCAAAGCGCAAGCGCTTGCCCAAAGCATGCCGCAAAGTTTTATGCCCTCGCAATTTGAAAACCCTGAAAACCCTGCCTGCCATGCGCGGCAAACCGCCCGAGAAATTCTCGAAGACTTTCCTGAAGGCCTGGACGTGCTGGTAGCGGGCGTGGGCACCGGCGGCCATATTTCAGGACTGGCCCAAACCCTCAAACCGTTTTGGCCCACGCTGCATGTCGTCGCTGTGGAGCCCGCTTTGTCGCCTGTGTTGTCCGGAGGCCAGCCCGGCCCTCACCCTCTGCAAGGCATGGGCGCAGGCTTTGTGCCCAAAACTTTGTCCAGAGAGTGGGTGGACGAGGTGCTGTGTATTGAGGGCGCCGAGGCTTTTGTTTGGCTTCGCAGGGCGGCCCAAGAAGAGGGCCTTTTGTGCGGCATTTCTTCGGGGGCAGCTTTGGCTGCCGTCGGCCGGCTGCTTTCTCAAAAAACCGCGCCCGGCCGCATTCTGACGTTGTGCTATGACAGTGCAGAGCGCTATTTGTCCGTCGAAGGCCTCTTCGGTTGAGGGGAGGGCCGGCCTAGGGGTTGTTTGCTGTTTTATGGCCCAGTTTGGCCTGCCACTTGGCAATGCAGCCCAGGGCCTCCAGCGGCGTTGTTGTCGACACTGGAAATGCCGCAATGGCTTCAAGCACCTCTTGAGAAAACGCATAGCTGGGCTGCTGGGGTGGCGCTTCTTCAAAGAGGCCCAATTGTGCTCGGCATCTTTTTTTGGTCTCTTGGAGAATGCTGGGGCGTCCTGCCTCGTCCAACTCCTGGGCCTCCAGGTTGGCCAGCAACTCCTTGGCGCGTTTGAGTACACGTGGAGGCAGCCCTGCCAGGCGCGCCACCTCAATGCCATAGGACTTGTTGGCGGGGCCTTCTATGAGTTTGCGCAGGAAGAGAATTTTGCCGTCCTTCTCTTGGACGGCAATGGAGCAATTTCTCACATTGGCTTTCTCACGGGCCAAGTCCGTCAACTCGTGGTAATGCGTTGCAAACAGACAGCGCGCCTTCACGACGTCACACAAATATTCGGCCACCGCCCAAGCCAAGGACAAACCATCAAAGGTTGCCGTTCCCCGGCCAATCTCATCCAAAATAATGAGGCTATTGGGTGTCGCGTTATGCAAAATATTGGCCGTCTCCACCATTTCAAGCATGAAGGTGGACTGCCCTCGCGACAAATTGTCTGAAGCCCCCACCCTTGAAAAAAGCCTGTCACAAATGCCCAACCGCATTTTTTTGGCAGGCACAAAACAACCCGCCTGCGCCATCAACACGCACAGCGCTACCTGGCGCATAACGGTACTTTTCCCCGCCATGTTGGGGCCCGTAATTAAAACAAGCTGTCCGTTGTCCGCACTCAGCGAGAGGCTGTTCGGAATAAACGGCTGCGGTTTTATCATCTGTTCTACAACGGGGTGGCGCCCCTCCACCATTTCAAGCGCAACGCTTTCTTCTATGGTGGGACGGACATAGCCGTTTTCAACCGCCAAATGAGCGAAACTCGACAACACATCCACCGTCGCAACGGCATCTGCTGCGGCCAAAATGGGTTGGACTTTTGAAATAATCTCCTGGCGCAAATTTTCAAACCAACGCAGCTCCAGCTGAATGCGTTTTTCCTGTGCGTCTAAAATATTTCTCTCATATTCCTGTAGTTCTTCCGTTATAAAACGCTCCGCCCCTACCATGGTTTGCTTGCGTGTCCAATGCGCCGGCACCAAGTGCAAATTGGCTTTGCTGACTTCCATATAATAGCCGAAAACCCGGTTATAACGCAGCTTCAAACTTTGAATGCCGGTGCGCTTTTTCTCCTTCGCTTCAATCCTCAAAAGCCCCTCCTTCCCCGAGGACGAAAGCGCCATTAGTTCATCCAACTCTGGACAAAAACCCCCGCGCATAAACCCCCCCTCCGCTGTGTTTATGGGGGGCTCGTCTATGAGTGCACGAAGCAGTCTTTGGGCCAGCGCTTGCAATTCTTTGTTTTCCAGCAAAGGCATGAGGCAGGCCAGCAAGGCCGACTGCATGCCGGAAATGGCCGCTGTTATTTTCGGGAAAACACAAAGCGCTTGCCCCAATACCCTCATGTCCCGAGGTGTCCCTGAGGCCAAAGACAAGCGCGCACACAAACGCTCAATGTCTCCCATTTCTTTCAAATGCGCTCTCAATTGCTCCCGTCTGGCGGACTTGTCCCTCCACTCCTCAACAAGGTTATAGCGGGCTTCAATCTCCTGCTTTTGAGTCAATGGAGACAAAATCCAACGCACCAATTTTCGAGCGCCCAGCGTCGTTGTCGTCTTGTCTATAACACCCAACAGGGAGCCTTTGCGCTGGCCTTCGCGCGCCGTCTTCACAATCTCCAAATGTCCAATGGTCGCATCATCCAAAAGCAAATGCTCCGAGCGGCGGTAGAGTTGGAGTTGCGTCACGTGGGTGGCAACCGTCTTCTGTGTTTTAAGCAAATAATTCAACGCAGCGCCCGCAGCAGCAACGGAGGCCGGGTTGTCTTGGAGGCCAAAGGACTCCAAACTCAGCACATGGAAATGGGCGCAAAGCGCGGCATTCGCATTCGAAAAGTCAAAGGCTGCCTCCTCCAAGGGCACCAGCAAGGGACGCGGGGAAAAACCCTCCAATAACCGCTCTATCTCATAGCTTGGGCTCGCTTTCGGCATGAGAAGCTCCCTGACGGAAAACTTCGCTAACTCGTCTCTGAGGGCGTCTGCCTCCAATAAGGGAAATACAAAAAATGCCCCTGTGGAAACATCCAACATGGCTACCCCAAAGGCCCCCTTCGCATATTTTACCGCCGCTAAAAAATTGTTCTCCCTTGCCTCTAATACCTCCTCGTCCACCACCATCCCCGGGGTTATAACGCGTACCACTTCTCGGCGTACAAGGTTGGACTTTCCGGGCGGCTCCACTTGCTCACAAATGGCCACCTTGAGGCCCGCCTCAATCAACTTCGCAATATATCTCCTCGCGGCATGGAAGGGAATGCCGGCCATGGGGACTTTGTCCGGTCCCTTGGAGCGCGAAGTCAGCGTAATTTGCAAAATGTCTGCGGCTTGCAAAGCATCCTCAAAAAACATCTCATAAAAATCCCCTAGACGAAAAAATAAAATAGCGTCCGGGTGTTGAGATTTAAGCTCGATGTATTGCTTCATCATCGGAGTTGCATTGGCCGCAGAGTTGTCCATGTCATTCCCAGTTTTAAACCGTCTCGCAAAACTTTGGAGGGCTATTGAAGCACATATTCAAACCCCACCGTCGATTTTTCACAGCAAAAAACTCGGCCACCCACAGGACTATTTGTAAAGGATGCTTTCCAAGAGTTGCGGTCTGCACCAACTCATGAGAGGCTTCGTTGCATCGTGCTAAAAGGAGCTTTTCAAGACTTCAATCGCCTTCGACAAGTTGCAGCCATTGCTGCGAGACATGGTTTTGCGGATTTGTTCGAGAGATCCGGCATTGGCAAACTCCTTGGGAAAAAAATAGAATCTGAAAACGGAGCCGAAACGCGTCGTGGCTCCATCGCCCGCCGATTTCGAACCATGCTGGATGAGCTTGGCCCAAGCTTCGTGAAACTCGGACAAGTATTGTCCACACGTGCAGACTTGCTGCCTGCTGAGTTCATTCAAGAGCTTTCCTATTTGCAAGACAATGCCACCCCCCTCCCCATTGAGCTTATACGCGAGCAAATCGAATCCAGCTTTCAAAAGAAAACAGAAGAGCTTTTTTCCTTCATCGACACAGAGCCCCTTGCTGCTGCATCCATCGCTCAAGTCCACAGAGCCAAAACACATGACGGTGACGAGGTTGTTGTCAAAGTCCAACGCCCCGGCATTGCTCAAAACATCGATGCGGACCTTTCCATCCTTTATTATTTGGCCAAAGCCATGGAGGCCGTTATTGAGGAGACAGGGCTTTATACCCTAAGTGGGATTGTTGAAGAATTCGATAAAGCCATTCACGAAGAGCTTAATTTTTTGAACGAAGCTCAAAACATTGAGATTTTTTTTGAAAGCCACAAGGAGAGAGAAAAAGTCCGCATCCCCCGCGTATACCGGGAATTGACCAATGCCACTGTGCTGACCATGGAGTCCATTCCCGGTCAAAAGCTCTCCAAAGCGCAGCTCTCTCAAGACGAAAAAACCGCATTGGCCCAGCTTGCCATAGAAGAGGCTTTCCATCAGCTGTTTGAGGATGGACTCTTCCATGGAGACCCACATCCCGGAAACTTGCTCGTCTTGGATGGACCTAAAATAGCGCTCATTGACTTTGGGCTTGTAGGCAAAATTACCAAGCCCATGCAAGAAACCTTGGTGAACCTGGTGCTCGCTGTTTCTTTGAAGGATGCAGGGTCCGTTGCCCGCCTGCTCTATCGCTTGGGAGAGCCCACGGAAAGGACCAACCTGCTTGAGTTTCGCGATGACATTGAGCAAATTTTCAGCAGCTATACCCCTGCCTCCCTGGCCGAGTTAAGCGCCAAACACCTGCTGAATGATTTGATGAGTCTTTCCATCAAATACCGCATCCGTATTCCCAAAGAATATGCCGTCCTGTGCCGCGCCGCTGTAACAACCGAAGGTATCCTCCGCACCCTCCACCCGGATATGAATATTTCGGAAATGGTCCTGCCCTATGCCAAAAAAATATTGGCAGAGCGCTATGACATGTCCCACTTCCAAGAAAGCGGCATGCGTACCCTCTTCCGCTTGAGCACCTCCATCAATGAAGTCCCCTTGCAGCTTTCACAAATATTGTTGGACCTTGAAGCCGGAAAATTCTCCGTCAGCCTCAACTCTGAACAATTCGCCCAACACAACCAAACCCTCCGTTCTCTGGGTGCCGTCGTCTTTGCTGGACTATGCACTTGCGGCCTCATCATCGGCTCTTTTGTTCTTTTCGCCTCAAAAAATTGGGAATTCAACGGCATTCCCATCCTCGGCATCGTCGCAATAGCGGCGGCCAGTTTTATCTCCTTTGTTTCAGGCCTCTGGTATTTTTCAAAGGGTGGCATTTTTAAGCTCTCCCTCAAACGTTTTTTCCGCTCCCGCTCCTAGGCTTTTGTTGCCCCATGCAAAAAGAATGTTTTTGAGGCTGCAGTCTTGGCCCCCATGCTCATTTTGGAATACGGACTTCTGTGGATGAAATGAATGACAACTTGGACAAAGTACGGCGCCTTCAAGAGCAACTCAAAAAAGCTCAAGCGCAAATGGAGGAGCTCACACATCGCCTAGAACGTTATCAGACAAACATAGAGACCCATTTTTTTTCCGGCTTCCGTGACATCGCTATTGGTGCTCTGCTTATAAATTTTGAACAGAAAATCGTCTTCGCAAACACGGCAGCATCCACCCTGCTTGCCAGGCCCATAGAGCAATTAACCGGACAGGTTATAACGTCCCTGTTTCCAAGTCTGCACACGTTTATCCAAAACCTCATTGCTGGCAAATCCAACAAAGGCCACACGGAAGTCCTCATGAGGGATGAGAACTTGTCAGCTATTTGGCTTGCAGTTTGGGCATCCAACATCCATGAGTTTATGGCCGATGAGCCTTATTTGCTTTTGATGATAGAGAACATTACGGAGCTTAAACAGGCCGAGGAACGCGCAAGACGCATCTCTTCAGAAAAAAGCATTCGTCGGAGGTTGGCTTTTCTTGCGGAACTCAGCAGCGCCATCTCTTCATCCTTGGACCAATCCACCATCATCGACAGACTCACCCGACTGTCCATTCCTGAGCTTGGGGGCTTTTGCATGTTTGAGCTTTTCAGCCATGCACAAACTTTTGAAAGCGTTGCTTGCACAAGCATTTCCCAGGCATTGGAAGCGCAGCTCGCAAGCTCCCAATTCCATCAAAACCCCGCTTGGCAAAAACTCCTAAAAACAACGCTGGATGCCGGCCACACCTGCCATATCCGAAGCCATGGGAAACTCTGGGAAGAAACATGGAACAAACGCCAACATGACTTCGGTGAACCCATTCCTGCAAGTTCCCTCCTCATCTCCCCCATCCTCATCGACAACGACTATCTCGGTTGCATTGTTTTCGGGAAAATAGGCCAAGAAGAACATTCTGAAGGTGATTTCGCTTTGGCAGAAGAGCTTTCGCGCCGCGCAGTGCTGGCCTTTGACAATGCGCGGCTCTATCAACAAGCCAAAGAGGCCAATAAATTGAAGGATGATTTTTTGGCCATTGTCTCGCATGAATTGAGAACGCCGCTTGTGCCCATTTTGGGATGGTCCCAACTCTTAAAAAGCAATTTGGACAACCCTCCAACACTCACGAAGGGATTGAACGTCATCGAAAGAAATGCTCGAACACTGACACAACTCATTGATGATTTGCTGGACGTGTCTCGCAGCGTTGCAGGAAAACTTTCTCTGGAATTTGTTCCCCTCTCTTTTCAAGAAATTGTCAGCGACGTCGTTGAAGGACACAGGCTCTCTGCATCAAGTCAGAACATTGCTATTCACTATACACCTGCAGGAAAACTGCCCCAAGTTATGGGGGATACTTTGCGCCTGCAACAGGTTGTTTCCAACCTCATGTCTAATGCCATCAAATTCTCTCATCCAGGAGGGGAAATTCACATTAGCCTAAAGCTCGAAGGGAGAAACTTGGCCCTAAAAGTCGTCGACAATGGTGTGGGGATTGAGCCCGGTTTCCTTGCACACCTTTTTGAACGTTTCAGACAAGGAGAGTCGGCTTCCACACGCAAACACGATGGCCTTGGCTTGGGACTTTCCATCGCTCAAAGCCTCGTTGAAACACATCATGGAACCATTGAAGCCCAAAGCGAAGGCCTCGGCAAAGGAACAACCCTCACCGTGCGTCTGCCGGCCATTCTCCAAAACCAGACGACAACTTGAAACCACGCTTCTATGCTGCCACCTTCGCCAGGCCAAGCCCCACGTAGGCCAAAAACCCACCCATCAGAGCGGCGAGCAGCCACCAGGGGAGACTTCCATATCTTTTCTTTTTTTGACGCCCCCGTTTGCCTTCTGAAGGCTGCCGCAAAAGCGTTTCAAGCACGTCTGCAATCCACAATGCACGCGCAGGCCTCGCTTCGGGGTTGGCCTCAAGCATCTGCGAAACCATCCCGTCCAAACTCTTTGGGAGATGCGCTGCTGTCTCCGAAGGCATCTTAAATCGCCCCACAGGAAGCTCTCCTGTTAACATTTCATAGAAAATAACTCCCAAAGCATAAATGTCTGCTCGAAAGTCTACGTGCTTGGCATCCTTGCGCTGCTCCGGCGCCATATAATGCATGCTGCCCATGGCTACGGCTGTTGCCGTTAGCGCAAATTCCTTGGCCCCACCTTGAATGCCCGCTAACCCAAAATCGGCTATTTTGAGGTTGCCTATGGAGTCTAACAAAATATTTTCAGGCTTAAGGTCCCTGTGAATAACCCCCTGCGCGTGCATATGGTCCACAGCACGCGCAATCCCTGAAATCAGTTGAATGGCTTCTTTCAAAACCAATCGGCCATTCGACATCTTCTCTCGAAGCGAATGGCCTGACACATATTCCATCACAATATAATAACGGCCATCTGCAATACCCCTGTCCATGACTTGCACAATGTTGGGGTGAGATAGGAGCGCCAACGCAGCAGCTTCCTTTTCAAACCGGCCCACAAACTCAGAAGCGCCTTCAAAACCACTTGGCAAAAGTTTAATGGCAACAGTTCGCTTCAAAGAAATTTGCTCGGCACGCCAGACTTCCCCCATGCCTCCACGCCCAATCACTTCATATAAAACATATCCAGGAATGTTGGGCGGCGTTGAGGAAACAACCCGTGTGTCCACTTCGGACTGCAATGAAGAAGCTTTCAAATTGGATACAGCGGGCTTGCTCGTCCCGGCTTTCGTTTCTGTCCGCACCACTTCAAACCGAATGCCGCATATGCAAGTTATTTTCTGGCCGCTGACGTATATGGAAACATCATGCCGGCGAAAACAATTGGGACAAGTTTGCTCGGGACATGGCACGGACTAACCCTCTGCTAAACCCAATACACGATAGGTGTCTACACCTTTCTCTTTGCCTCGAATATGAACCACTGCCATGGGCTCTGCAACAAAACTTCCATGGGCCTTCTCTAAAGTGTATGCCGTCGTCAAAATCTCTCCACCCTTCGCAAGACTGCATAGCCGCGACGCCACATTCACCGCATCCCCAATGGCTGTGAATTCATGCCGCTTGGTGGAACCCATATAGCCCACAATGGCTTGGCCGGTGTTGACGCCAATCCCAACGAAGAGTTGAGGCAACTGGGCTTTTTTTCTCTGAGCATTCAGCTGGGTAACCGTGTCCTGCATCTCAAGAGCCGCAGACAAAGCTCGGCCAGCATCGTCCTTGTGCGGCGAAGGCGGCCCCCATACGGCCATGATGCAATCCCCAATAAACTTGTCCAATGTCCCATCAAAACGAAATACAATGTCCGCCATCGCAGAAAAAAACTCGTTGAGCATCGCTACCACCTTCTCGGGTGTCTCTTCTTCTGCAAGAGAAGTAAACCCCCGAATGTCTGCAAATAAAGTGGTAACTTCCGCCGAAACCCCCCTGCGTAACTCCTTGACGTCCCCCTTAATCACCATCTCCGCTACTGCCGGAGATAAAAACCGCGAAAGCTCCGCACGCGTCACCGCCTCCTTGCTGATTTTCTCCATCAGCTCGGCATTCTCCAATGACACCGCAGCTTGCCATGCAATGCTCGAAAGCAACCGAAGGTCCTTCTCGCTAAACGCATTCACGCGCTCTCGCGTGTCGCAAAACAATACCCCCTTCAACTCACTCTTGGACAATAACGGAACTGCCATGGCCGAGCGTATGCCCTGCGCAACAATGCTGTCGGAAGCCGCAAACCGAGAGTCCAATACAGCATCCGCTGTCAAAACCGCCTGCTGCGTCTCCACCACCCGCTCCAGCAAAGTCTGCGAAACCACCACCTCCTCCTCCCCCTCCTTCTTCTGGTACACCGCCTTGGGCCGCAACTTGCGCTCGGAATCAAAAAGAAACAAAACCGCGTTGTCGGCACTCAATAATTGAAACGCTACGTGCAATATCTTCTTCAGCAAACTGTCAAAATCGGGCTCCATCCCAACAAGACGATGAAACTCATTGGCAATTCTTAACTTCTCATAGTCTTGCTTCAACGTCTGCAAGTCGTCGTGCTGCTCCAGAGGTCTAAAGAGAACGGTCTCTTTCGCTTCAATCTCAGCCAATACAGCCGGCTGCGACATGCCGGCGCCTACCACCATCACACCCGCATGCTTTGCCGTAGCTACCTCTCCAGCTCTAAAAATAAACCGACTGTTGCCAAGACGAATTTCGTCGCCATCGTTCAGCTGAACATCGCTCACCCTGCTCTTGTTGACATAACTCCCATTGGAGGATTTTAAATCCCTTAAAAAGAAACTCTTCCCCCGACGCTCAATAACAGCATGAAACTTTGAAACTTCCCTGTCTATTAAATGAATGTCGTTTTGAGTATGACGCCCCAACATCAACCTTGTGCCAATGGCCAACTCAGCAACTTGGTTTTGCCCAAACCGCCCCAATAGCCGCGGCTCTCTCAAGGAGCCTACTGGCCGCACAACATGCTCTTCACCCGTTCTCACATTCATAAGTTGAAGCTTCGTCGATAATATAGCCATTTCTTCTTTGCGCATGTCTCCTAGAAACGTTAGTTGCTCAAACGAATACCAACATAGGGACGCCCACCCATCCTCCCCTCCTCCTCATAGAGAGTACCCTCCATGCGCATGAAACAACGTCCCGAAGACTTTCTTGTCACAGAATCCTATAAATTTCGCAAGCTCCCCTCAGGAAACTACCGCGTTTATTTGATGGATAAACAAAAACTCTCTACCTTCGACGCCATCCAAATCATCCGTGAGCGCTTCGGACTTAAACCCGGCGCCATCAGCTATTGCGGCCTCAAAGACAAACAAGGACGTACCGAGCAGATTATTGCCGTGGAATCCGCCGACGTCGAAATGCAAGAGCCCAACCTCCGCCTCAAATTCCTCGGACGCACCGATAAGCCCCTCTCTGCTCAAAATACCACCTCCAACCGCTTCTCCGTTACCACCCGAGGCTTAACCCTCCAGGAAATGGAAATACTCGTCCAGAATGCTAATGAAATAGAGAAAATAGGCTATATAAATTATTTTGATAGCCAACGCTTTGGCTCCATTAAACATGGGCAGGGCTATATCGCTAAGGACTTAATCCGCGGCGATTTTGAGGCCGCCTTGCGCAACTATATGGCCAAACCCTCCAAACTCGACAGGTCCGACGATGCGAAAGTCAAACAGTTTTGGGCGGAAAATTGGGGGAATTTCGACGCCTATTGCCCTTATAAGGCCAATAAAAAATATGCGCGCATCCTCTTTTCCCTGCGTACAAACCCCGAGGACTTCGCCCGCGCTTTCATGCAGATAGATTCGGACTATAGGGCCATGTTGCTCTTCACCTATCAGTCCTTCCTGTGGAATGAGGGGGTGCGTAGGCTCCTCCAACTCATGTTCTCCAGGGAGGACTTGGCCGTTATTCCCTATCAGGCCGGCTCCCTGCTCTTTCATAAACGCGCTAACCCTAGCCAAATAAAAATACTCAAACAACTCAGCTTCCCCCTGCTGTCCCCCAAAACTACCTTCACCAACCCCCAAATTGAAGAGGCCGTTATGTGGGTGCTCGGCAAAGAAAAAATCCGCCTCGAAGACTTGAAAGTCCCCAATGTGGGCGGAAAACTGTTTTTCAAACACGAGGAGCGCCCCCTCCTTATTTTTCCCTATAAGCTGGTGGTAGGCAAAGTACGGGAGGATGAGCTGAACCCCCCTAATAAAAAAATTAACGTGGCCTTTACGCTTAAACCCGGCAGCTATGCTACCCTGCTCATTAAACGTTTATTCCTTTAGGGCTCCCTCTGAGGGCTAAGGCCCTGCCCCCCAATAGCCAGGCCCATAAAATACCCATAAAGGCCCCATAGAGGGCCCCCGCTAAAATGTCAGAGGGCCAGTGTACCCCTACCCCTAAACGGCTCAGTGCAATGAGTGCGGCCAGCGGCAATGCCCATGGCGCCGCCCTCGGAAAGAAACACAACAAAGCCAAAGCCACAGCAAAAGCATTGGCCGCATGCAAACTCGGCATCGCGCCGGAGTTCGCAATGGGCACCAGTTGCCGCACGGTTTCTTCCGGCAAAACAAAACAGGGGCGTATGCGCGCAAACCAGGGCTTCAGCAGCTGCGAGCCCAGGGCGTCTGTCGTCGCTAGGGCCAGGGCCATGGCCAACAGAGGCCTCCATGCCCCAAACCGACAATGCCAAACCAACCCGCACGCCACAACCCCAAGGCAAAAAACAGCCATCCACAGGGAGGACAAGGACACCCACAACAACTCTAAAGGGCGCCCACCCCAATGGTTAACAGCGAAAAAAATTTCCTCGTCCAGAGGGAAACGGTAGTCCTGCATGGTTATTGGCTGCAATCATCGCACTGCCCGCGAATTTGTACGGAAACACGTTGCTCGCTCAAAGCCTTGGGCACCTTAAATGCAGCCCTCGCCTTAAAAGTAACCTCGGGCAGGCAGGAAACTTGGCCGCAGTCTGTACAGGCGAAGTGGGGGTGGGAGTTTCCCTTCCTCTCCTGCACCTTCTCCCTCCGCCTCCCCTGGGGCTTTTCCCCCTCTAAAACCCTTAACTCAAAACGCCATATGTGGTCGCCTAAGTCTATGCGCTCCAATAGGCCCGCTTCCGTTAAATCCATGAGGTTACGGTAGAGGGTGGCTCTGTCAAATTCACACCCCTCTAAGGCGGTTACCAATTCGGCGTGCGAAACAGGGGAGCGTGTGTCCATGAGGACTTTCAGCACCGCCAAGCGGGCTAAAGTCGCTCGAAGCCCTGCCCTGCGAAGGGCCTCCCTTAAAACAACCCCCTCCTTCTGTGTAGGGCTGCTTTTAGTCAAGTCCTTATGTCTTGAGTTTTCCATGGGCTAACCTTGCCCTAATATAGCGCGCCTTCGTTTTCAATCCAACAAACATGCAGCAGCTCAGGTGGGCTCTTCTGTGTGCGCATCCGCTGACTGCAATGCATTCAAACTGGAGACAACCTCTTTGGAGGAAACGTCGGCCTCGCTCATGGCCTGCTCCAACTCCTTAAAACTGTGTTCCGCCTCCTCATGCTTCTTCTTCAGCCTCATTTGAAAAGTGTTGTCGGCCAACTGGGCGACGGACTCCAAAGGAGGGGTAGGGGTTTCACTTTCGAGAATTTCTTCGTGCTCCTTCGTCAATTCGTGAAACTCTTGCAAGGAAGGCAAGGCAGCAAGGTTTTTGAGTGAAAAAAACTGCAAAAATTCCGGCGTCGTCCCATAGAGGAGCGGCCTGCCCACCTCCTCCTTCTTGCCCAAAATTTTGAGGAGTCTTCTCTCCAACAAAGCCTTCAATACCCCACCGGAGTCCACTCCGCGAATGTCCTCTATTTCAGGCCGCGTCACCGGCTGGCGGTAGGCAACTATCGCCAGGGTTTCCAGGGCGGAGCGCGTCAACCTCTGCGGTTTGGCTTTCAAAAAGCGAAGCGCATATTTTTGTGAGGCTTCACTCGTCCTCAACTGCCAGCCGTTGCTGACTTCATGCAAAACCATACCTGAAACCTTCTCGCTATAAATCGCCTGTAGGTTTTGCAATTCCATGAGGAGGGTGGGTTTGGGAATTCCCGTCGTCTCATAAAGCTGGGCCAAGGAGAGGGGCTTGGCAGCAAGAAACAACAAACTCTCCAAAACGCAACGCACCGTTTGCGGCTCAAGCGTGGCCCCTTCACGCGCCCACTCCGCAAAAGCCGCAGCGGCTTTGTCGTCCTCTTCGGGAGCGTCAATCTCCTCAGGGAACATGTCCAACTCGCTTTGAGTCTCGGCTTCCTCAGCCGGAGTCTCCATATTTTCAGTCCATAAATCCGTATCCAAAATGACGTCTCCTTCCGTCAAAGGCCCCTCCCCATTAGCTCCAACTCTCCTCTATTCGGCCCGCCTCCTGAAAAACCCCCTCTGCTAATACCTCCCGGGCAACAATAAAAATATCCCCCGTCTCAAGCTGTTGTTGAATACGAATGAGTTTGAGGCGGCACATTTCCAATATCCCGAGGAATAAAATGGTAATCTCGGACTTGGAGCGGGCGGCGCCCAAAAGCTCCAAAAACGCCAAGGAAGGCTTCTCTTGCAGTCGCGCAATCAACGTCTGTATCGCCTTGGACAAACTCAGTTGCTCGCGAATCACTTCGTGTTGCAGCTTAGGTTCCAGCTTTTTGAGGGCCTGGTTAAAAACTTCTATAAGGCGGTAGACGGAAACCTCCATAAACTGAGGCTCGCCTTCAGCCAGGGGGACACTTTGGGCTTGGACAGCCCTGCAAAATACCGTCTTCCCAAGCAGCGGCCTTTGGGAAAGTTGCTGAGCGGCAGCTTTGTATTTTTGGTATTCCAATAAACGGCGTACCAACTCCTCCCGTACGTCCCTAGCCCCCCCCTCCTCCTCTAGCTCCTCGGCCTCAAGCTTGGGCGAAGGTACCAAAAGCCGGGACTTCAATTGCAGCAGGGTTGCGGCCATCAACAAAAATTCGCTGCATATGTCCAGGTGAATGGCGCGCATCTTCTCCAACATTTCGAGGTATTTTTCCGTAATGAGGGCAATGGGAATGTCAAAAATGTCTACCCGGTGCTCGCGAATGAGGTGCAGCAGGAGGTCCAAAGGGCCTTCAAAATTCGGCAAAGCAATCCTAAAGTCGTCACGTGCAACACTCATTCACATTCCTCAAAACATTCTCAGCCGCCACGTGAAATGCCAACCGCTGCCCTCATTTTCTGAATAATGGGGGCGGCACATGCACGCGCCTTCTGGGCCCCCTCCACCAATATCCGCTCCAATTCTGCCTTGTCACCCATCAACTCCCCAAAACGCTTCCTCGGCTCGTCAAAACAGAGGTGGAAATAGTCCACCAGTTTCTTTTTATAGGCCCCATAGCCTAGCCCCCCTGCGCGCCAACTGGCTTCTATTTCCGGCCACTCGCTGGGGGGGGCCATGGCTTTGAGCAACTCAAACAGGGCAGAGTTTTGCGTCGGCTTGGGCGCTTCTATGGGAGAAGAGTCGGTTTTTATGGACATCATCTTCTTCTTTATTTCTTTTTCTTCCCCAAAAAGCTCAAGGGTGTTTCCATAGCTTTTGGACATTTTTTGGCCGTCTGTCCCCAACAAAACCGAGGTTTCCTCCCTCACAAAAGCTTCCGGCAATTTGAAAATGCCGGGGGGGCTCCCGTTTTCTCCGTTGGGGTTTGCAGCATCATATCCCGGGACATAGGTAACATTAAATTTGGTTGCCCAGTCTCTACAAAATTCCAAATGCTGAATTTGGTCTTTGCCCACAGGTACCCAGTCGGAGTTATAAATGAGAATATCCGCCGCCATTAATACAGGGTAGGCGAATAAACCTAAATCCGCAGAGAGGCCACGCGCCTTTTTGTCTTTGTAGCTGTGGGCACGCTCTAAGTGGCTCATGGGGACTAAGGTGCCTAATATCCAATAAAGCTCTCCTAACTCTAAAATATCGCTTTGGCGGAATAAAATGGCCTTATTCGCATCCAAACCCAAAGCCAAAAATGCGGCGGCCGTTTCCAGAGTCAACTCATAGGCAAGACGCCCATCGCGTACGCTGTTGAGGGCATGCAGGTTTGCAATGAAATATAAAGCTTCGCCTTTGTGCTGCAATTCAACAAACTGGCGTATGGCTCCAAAATAATTTCCAAGGTGTAACTTCCCGGAAGGCTGTACCCCGGAGAGAATTCGCACGGCGGCTCCTAGCTTAGGTGTTTTTGAGGCAAGTGTTTTCGGCTTCGCGGGTGCGCGGCGTCATAAACGTTGCGCAGACGCTTGGTGTCTACGTGGGTATAAATTTGGGTGGTGGAGAGGTCTGCATGTCCCAACATCGCCTGGACGGCACGCAAGTCCGCCCCCCTCTCCAACAAATGCGTTGCAAAAGAATGACGAATTTTATGCGGCGAAATGTCTTTGGCAATTCCCGCCTTCAAAGCATAACGGCGAAGCAGTTTCCAAAACCCCATGCGAGACATCGGCTTTTGTCTGGGCGAAACGAAAAGGGCCTTGGAGGCTTTGCCCTTCAACAAACCGGGACGCCCTCCTTGGAGGTAGTCCCGCATCGCTTGAGTGGCTGAGCGCCCCAGGGGAATGAGTCGTTCTTTTTGGCCCTTGCCTATGACTCTAACGTAGCCCTCCTCTAAACGGATGGCGTCTAAACCGAGGTTAACCAGCTCGCTGACACGCATGCCTGTCGCATATAACAACTCCAACATGGCCTTGTCCCTTAAGCCCGCAAAACTGTCCGCCTTGGGTGAGCCCAACAAAGCATCCACTTCTTCAAGGCTTAAAAATACAGGCAGCTTATTTGAAAATTTAACGGAATTAAAGTGACGGGTAGGGTTAGCGTCTGCCAGCTTTTCGTCTTCGAGGAAACGGTGGAAACCGCGAATGGCCGCCAGGTGGCGGGCACGGCTGCGCGCGGACAAACCTTTTTGCTCCAGCTGCTCCAAATGCGAAAGCAAATGCTCCTGCGTTACCCCAGCAACAAGCACGCCCTCTTCCTCCAGCCAACGGAGGTATTCGACAATGTCGGCGGCATAGGCATCCACGGTTTTGGCCGCCACGTTTTTTTCCGCTCGGAGAAAAGCAATAAAATGGTCCAGCAAGGCCTCTTGCATCACCTCAAAATGCCTTTCCCTTGGCGAATGAGTGTCACCTCGTCGCCAATGAGTGAAACCACCGTGGAAGGCTCATTCGGTTGTATTCCCCCATCCAAAATAAAGTCTATGCGGTTGCCAAGGGTTTCTTTAATGCTGCGCGCATCCACCAAAGCCTCCCCCTCCTTGGGGTCTACCGCTGAAGTGGTGACAATGGGGCGCCCCAACTCAGCAGCAACCGCCAAAATAAAAGGCGCATCCGGGACACGTATGCCCACTTGCCTCTGACGGTTTTGCATCATTTCAGGCACCGTGCGTGTGGCCGTCAGAATGAAGGTAAAAGGCCCCGGCGTCAGTTGCTTCATGGTGCGGTAGGCGAAATTGGACACCAGTCCATATTTGGCAACATCCGACAAGTCCGGGCATAAAAAGGAGAAGGGTTTTTTCCTGTCTCTGTCTTTGAGTTGGTAGAGGCGATCAATCCCCTTCTTCGAGAAAATGGCGCAACCAATGCCATAGTTGGTATCGGTTGGGTAGGCCATCACCCCATCGGCGCGCAACACCTCCACCGCCCTCTGTATGTGGCGGGGGTGGGGGTGGTTAGCGTCAATTTCAAGTATAGGGGCAAGCGGCATAAAAGCAGACGGGGGCTAGGGGGCAAGCATTTGCACCATCAATCCATTCTCGCCCTCTTTAAATTGGAAAAGCAAACGATTGCGAAAAGCTTTCAACTCCGCATAGGCCAACTCCACACCCCTTCCATGCGCAGAGGGGTCTCTCAACGTCTGCTTGGCCCAAGAGACAAAGGCAATCATATCGGTATAAAACGCGTCTGAAAAGCCATAGCTTTCATCTAAAAATATACGAAATGTCTCCAAATAGGACTCTTGGCGCTTCTCCAGGGCTCTTATAATTTCCCCCATGGAGGGAATGCGCCTGTTTTCTGCACCATCAAAGGCAGCAACAAAATTGTCAAAATATTCCACCCGGCCTCCACGCTTCTCACGAATGGCTTTGGCAATCAGTTTTTCTCTGCGCCATGTGTCCACGTTCAGCCAAGCTTCAAAGCGCTCTACGAAGAGGACGCACAACAGCCGCTCCAATACCCCGGAATATAAAACCGCAACGGCCGTCGCAGGCAACTGAGTATAGAGCGCTGTTTGAAAAGTACGTTCCGCCACACGCAACAACTTCATTAAAGGCACGGGGCACTTGGAGGCATGTTCCTTGAGGGCCAAGGCAATGTTTTCTTCTGTCTTGTGCTCAATTTCCTCTTCTCGGGTAAGCAGCTCCTTTTGCAATTGAGTCTTCAAATCTGCTTTTTGGGCCTGCGCTATGTCGCTGATGCGCTCCTGCGCTTCCAAAACCATTTGGTGGTTTTGCTGCTGGGCCTTTGTGTGCGCGGAGCGGAGCTTTTGAAGCTCTTCACGCAGTGCGGACAACTCATTCTCGCGCAGCATGGAATGGGACTTCAGCGCCTTCATCTCCGCATGGGTTTCTTCAAGCTGGGCCTTGGCTTCTTGTTCCAGCTTTTGTTTCCAAGCCGTTCTCTTTTCCACCAGCTCAAGCCCCTGCAGGGCCTCCGGGTATGCATTCCAATAACTCAGGGCTTTTTGGAAATGCTCCGTGGCCGTTTTAAAGTCGGCTTTCTCAACAAAAATGTGCCCCATGTCCGTGTGAATATAAGCTGTCTCTATATGGCTTTTGAATCGACGTACCTCCAATGCTTGCAACAACACAGCATGGGCCTCTTCGTTTTTTCCGGACAGACGCAAGGCTCGCCCCTTCGCGGCCAAAGACGCTGCTTCAAGTTTGGGTGACTTTAGGCTGCCTTCCACATAACGCAAGGCAAGCGCGGGTTGGTGCCTTTGGTTGGCAATACACGCCATCCACAACCACTCCTCCGCACTCGGCTCCGTTGCCAGAAAATCTGCCATCAACGCATCTGCTTTCTCTGTTTTTCCGGCAAGCTGTGCAGCGTAGGCCATAAGGGCTTTGTGTTCTTTGGACAGTTTCTCCTTTTGCTCTATCTCTTCGAAAAGGGCATAGGCGGTTTGTGGGCTTTTGGAATATAGGGCGCAAACGGCCAGAGAGGATTGAATCAACCCTTCCCATGAAGCAGCGTCTTTTTGCCGCAAAGTCTCTTGCAGCATGGCTTCTGCTTCAGAGAATTTGGCCATGAGAATTTTTATCCATGCGTTCATGAGCCGAACACGCGCGTTGGGCGCACGAAGAAGGGCAATGCCTAAAACCGATGCCGCTTCATGCAGGCGATTGGCTTTGCTCAGCGCATCGGCATAGTCCACCAAAAAATCAGGCTCCTTTAAAAGCTGGGCTTTAATTTTGTCAAATAAAACCAAGCCTTCTTCCAAATCACCCTCCTCTGACACCATGGCCGCCCACAAAGCTTGTCCACGTAAATCCTCCGGGTGTCTGCCCAAAAGCTGCTCCAGTTCCACCTTCGCCTCCCCTACCTTCCCTGCTTCCCTAAGCATGCCGATAAAAAGAATGTGTACATCCAAATTGTTCATCTCGGATGAATGGACAACCTCTCTTAACAACTCTATCGCACGTTCGTTCTCCCCATTGGCTTTGCAAATGAGCGCCGACTTCACCCATGAAACGGCCCGCCGTTTGTTAAGCCTTGCTTTTTGGTTCGCCATCTGAGGAGCCTATCATAAAAAACCCTCTGTCCACGGGCACTTCTTGCTTGTCTGACTCCCAACTGCCGGCATGTTCTTCTAAAACCGCCAAAAGCTCGGAGCGCGTCTTTAAAGAAAAAACACCATCTCCTATCAACTCTTGGGCCTGCAAGAATAAAGAACGTAAACGGAGATTAAATTTCATATTGCAAATCGAACCTCTTCTGAAAACCAGGTATATATAGCATGTGTCCCAACAGCTGCGACTGCTCTTTTGTTGCTTTGACTTTGTGCCGACAGCCTCCATGCTCTCACGGCGCATCGGCTGTTATCTCAAAGCCCTCTCTGAAAATTTTGACGTCTCCCTCCTGTGCATCAAAGACGCAGAACACCCGCATATTGAACGCTATGAAAAAGCCCGTATCCTCCGCGTCCCCTTAAAACAAGGGACTCTTCAGGAGCGCATGGAACAATTTGAACGCGCCATACGACGCCAACTCGAAAGCGAAGACTATGCCGTCGCGCACAGCTTTGACTTCGTCAGCGGACGCGTCCTTGCCGAACTCAAAAAACAACTCGGCTACCACCTGCTCTTTGAAGCTTCTACGCTCTGCTCTCAAGAATGGCCCTATGCCCAACCCGATAGCACCCTCTCCTCAGAGTTCCTGGAAAATATAAAATCTGCCGAAACCCTTGCAGCCTCCAACGCAGATGCACTCATTGTCAGCACCCTTCAGCAAAAAAACTTCCTGCAAAAACAGGGAATTCGCCAAATCCCTATCCACGTCCTCCATAACCCCGCCCTCCCTCGAAAAAAAATCCCAGCACATCCAGAAGGTTATTTCCAATTCCTTCACCTGGGCGGCCAAACACAGCTTGCCTCCGCCCTCACTGCCCTTCATGCCTTGAATATCCTCCCCCCTGAATCTAAAATTCATCTGGCTTTCGGCGGCCATTATGGGGCAGAAACCAAGGCACGCTTAGGTACCTTAAGAGAATCCCTTAACCCTAAGGGAACCGTGCTATGGCCTAACCTTAACTGTGACATAGAAACCGACGTCCTCTGCGCACAGTCCGATGCAGGCCTGCTGATATTGGAACTTGAATCAAGAAATGCAGACTTTGGGAGTGCAATGCCGGAATTAGCCGATTTTTCTACCTGGGGACTGCCCATCATCGCCGCGGACTTGCCCTGCGTCCGTGAATTCTTGAACCCAAACGAAGCCCTCTTCTTCCCCCCTGGCGATGCCTTCATGCTGGCTGAATGCATGAAAACCCTTGCTTCTTCCCCAAAACTACATGCCTACCTCGCTTCCTCTTCCTTGGCAAAAGCCCCTGTGTTCCAGCCTTATGCCTTTATGGATGAGGCCTTGCGCCTCTATCATGGGTGGATAGGTCAACGCTTTAAACCATCAGAAATGTTCGCCGAGCTCATGCCGGATATAACCCCTTCTATTTCGACCCCCTCGGCATTAACTCCCTCTAAAGCCTATACCACACCCGACCTCCTCCCCTCCTCTTTCCCCTCCCCTGAACAAGATACCCTTATCGTCCCTCCTCCTTCCCTTTCCCCCCTCCCTGAGTAAAAATGTTCCTACCCATAAAACAGTTGTTCGGCTTCGCTGTCTAGAACTGTAGACTCTCTGAGAATTTTTTGCTGTACCCCTGGCTTATCCCATCCTTCCATCTAGAATCATCGACACCTTTGAACTCCACGCTCATGAATCGGCGAATCCTCATAGTTGAAAACGAAGAAGCCTTGGCAAACAACCTCGTCGCTGCCCTCACCGCTGCGGGTTATGAAACCACTTGCGTCTCAAGAGCCTCCGACGCTTCCCAGGAATTTAGAAAACAGCCCCCCTGCGCTGTCTTGCTCAGAGCGGAAATCCCCGATGGAGGCTTCTCCCTCTGCAGCGCTATCCAAAAAGGAAAATTGGGACCCAAAGTGCCCGTTGTCCTCACCTCCTCAGACGTCCCCCAGGACAGCCTCGAACAACACGCCCAAAGCCCCAGCGCTGCTCAGGCCTATCTCTCTGTCCCCTTCGACATGAATGCCTTGCTGCAACAACTTCAATCCCTCGTGCCCTTGCCTCAAAACGAGTCCCCTCCCGCCACTGAAACACTTTCCGAGGAAGAGGACGATGCTTTGGAACGTACGCCTACCAACCCAACTTTGCTGGCGCCTCCTGAGCCGGAAGACTCCATAAAATTGACGGCTGCCCCTCCTCCCCCTCCCCTTCTGCCTTTTGAACAGCCGGCTAATGATCCATCTGAAAATACAGTGCTTATGGCAAAACCCAGCACCTCTATAGGCCATGCAACTTTGGATGCTTCAGATGTAACCGATGTGGATGAGCTTGACGCAAGCTTCGACTCCGCTTTGGCCGGAGAAATCCCCGCCCCTAAACCTCTTGCCCTCGCTCCTAGCCCTATTCGCCTAACCCTGAATGTGCCGCCAAGACTCCCCCGTCGCGAACGTCGTAGCCTGCTTTCTGAGGAGGATCGCAACTTTTTGGAGCGCGCTTTTCAGTCGGTTGCCGACAGAAAAACGGAGCTGCTTGCAGAATCCAGAGAAATGCGTCGTCCCAGCATTCGAAGAGACCTCATGGGGACTCCCGAAGGAAAAATCCAAATCCTCAGGGAAGAACTAAAAGCACGCGAGGCTCAAGTCGCTCGTTTGTCAGAAATCTGGTCTGTACGCGAACGTGAGCTCAGTTCCGTCGAAAGCTTCATCAATGAAAAAGATACCGAGCTCTATAGCCTCAAAACCCAGTTCGATGAGTTGGCGCGCCGGCTTCAAGACGCCCAACAAAACCTCATAGACAAAGAGCGCGAACACGGTCAAACCATTGAAGAGCTTTTGCTGCAAAAATACATCGGAGAAAAAGAAGTCATTGAAGTCGTTTCTCAAAAAGAAAAAGAGATAGATTCGCTCCGAATGGAAATGCGCACCAAAGAAAGCGCTCTCGATAAAATTTCTGAAAACCTTGAAGAACAACGCAGAGAAATCGCCCGCCTTGAGCGTGAATTGCAAGTTTTGACATTTGAAAGCGAAGTGCGAGAGAAGGACTTGCAAGCAGCTGTTGAGTTTCGCGACAGCGAGTTGGGCCGCCTCCAATCCGAAGTTGAAGACAATCGAAACCATTTTCAAGAATTGTCTGCGGAAAGAGACCTTCGCTTCGCTGAATATGAAGACAAACTTTCCAGCCTCGAAAATGAATTCGAACAGGCCAGGACAGAGCACCTTCAACAAAGTCAAAATCTGCAAGACCAACTCTTCCATGCCTCAGAAACAAATAACCAACTCGAAAATGAGCTTTCTGCACTCAAAATAGAAACCACGGAAGCCGCTGCTCAAGCTGCAGAAAAACAAAGCTCCCTGGAAAGCGAGCTCTTCGTTCTGAGCACCCGGCTCGAATCTATAGAGCAAGAACGCACAGAAATGGAACAATCCCTTTCTGACAGAATCGCCGAACAAGACAACCGCATCGTCGCGTTGGAACGCGAGCTTGCCGATACCCTGGAAAAGAGAGATCAGGAAGAGTCCGAATTCCAGCAACAAATTCAAGAAAAATTGGAACGCATCGGCGAATTGGAAGGCGAAGTGGAAGCCGTCCAAGCAGCCTTGGTGGACAGAGAAAATGACTTGCTCGAAGAGCTTGGACAATTGGAAGAAGCCAAAGTCCAAACGGAGGCGGAACTCAAACAACAACTGGAAGAATTGCAACAAAAGCTTGCTGAAACCTTTGAAAAACTGGGGCGCTCCGAAAATACGGCCGAGGAACGCGCCCTGGAGCTTGAACAAACCCAGGATGAGCTGCAAGACAAATCTTCAAAATTGGATGCGGCACTTCTTTCCATTGAACAAATGGAACGCGAGCTGGGCCAACACCAAGAGCAAATTGACGAGCTCTCCAGACTGTGTGCCAACAAAGAAACCTCTATCCGTAACCTCAATGCTGAACTGGAGCAAGTCTGCACCACTCTCAGCAACATGGAGCATGAGCTCGCCCAAACACGCCATACGCTTCAAGCGCGCGATGAAGAACTCCAAGAGACACAAAGACATTTGGAGCGCTCTGAACAAGACTTGCTGAGCACACGAACCTCTATCGAGCTTTTGCGCGGCCGCTTTGAAGAGCTGAGCTCAGAAAAAGAACAACTCCAGAACCGCTTCGAACAAACAGAAGCAGAGCTGAATGAGCTGAACGTGAAACACCGCGACCAAAGCGAAACTTTGGAGTTGGAACGCGCAGCTCATGAAGACTTGCAAAAAGAATTGGATGAGAGCCTTGGGAAACTCAATTCTGAACTCAATAAAGTCTTCGAACATGCTCAGGATTTGGATGCCCAACTGACGGTTACAAAACAGGAATTGGGAACTAAAGTCGCTGAAGTTACACAGCTTTCGGCTTCTCTCGCCTATGCGGAGGAAGGCCAAGCTCGTGCCGAGGCGCGGCTCGCAGCACTTTCAAACGAGTCTCAGCATACGGAAGAGTTCCTGCGAGGAGACTTGTTCAAAAAAGAAACCGAATGCGCAGATGCACTTCATCGCCTCGGTGTGCTGACACAAGAGAATAAACGCATGGAGGAAGCACTCCAACGTGAAGGTCAATCCCGAGCAGAAGCCTTGCGCCAGACAGAAGCCTCTTTCTATGAGCAACTCGCAGAGGCCAAGTCTGAAGCGGAAATTATGACAGCACGTGCTGCTGACTTCGAGATTGATTTGCGACGCGCTCGCGAAGAAATTGAACGGCTGCAACTCTTTGATACGCAACGACAGTCTCTGGAACAGCGCTTCAATCAAAAACTGGCCGAAACCCAAACGCTTTCCAGCGAGCTTTCTTCACGACTTCAACAGGAACAAGAGCTGAACTCGCGCTTGCGTTCCGAAAACAAACGCATCGTTGATGAATTTAACCTCAAACTTCAACGCGCAGAGAGCCGCGTTCAGCAGTTGCAACACGAAACCAGCAATAGGAGCGTTGACCAAGAATCCAGACTCCGAGAAGCCCAAAATATGCTCAGCGCTCGCAGCAAACGCATTGCCGAACTCGAACAAAACCTGGAAATGGCCAATGCCAGTCGAATCCGAATCGACAAAGAACAACAAACTCGAATTGCCGTTGCCGAGTCCAAAGCCGCTGAGTCTGCCAATCGCCTGGCCATTGCCTTGCGCGAAAAGAAAGAGCTGGAATCCCGCCAGGACAAAGAGCTCAACGAATTGTTCTCTAAACAAAAAGCTGAAATGGAAAGAAGAGACGCCCTGCGCGGACAAGAACTCAAAAGGCTTCAAGCCGCTGTCCAAGAAAAAAGCAAAGCCCTTAAAGTCGCTGAAATGGAGTTGGAACGCTTGAGAAACCGTGCAACAGCCGGTGTGGGCGCACGAACGTCGTTGAGAGCCCCACCAGCTATCCCCCCAGTAGCTTCACACCCCTCTTCCCCCGCTATCCCCGCATTGGGTGCACCTCGGCCCAGTACGGCTTCCGTTAGCGACGAAGATGTGGACAATTTGGTTAAGAACCTTAGTGATTGAGAATGTACAGCATTCTCGCCTTGGGGCTTGCTCTGTGGATACAGGAGGCCCCCCAGGAGATAAACCCCCTACCCTCTCTAACAACGGGGAGGGTTAATGAGGTTTTATTGGGACCGGGAAAGCCGGCGGGGGGGTTAGAAAAGAAAACGGGGGGGCCAGAAGCGGCGCTAGAAAAAAGGCCAGAAACAGGGCCAAAAACAACCCCAGAAATGGGGCCAAAAACAACCCCAGAAGCAGGGCCAAAAGCAAACCCAGAAACAGGGCCAAAAGCAACCCCAGAAACAGGGCCAGAAACAACCCCAGAAACAGGGCCAAAAGCAACCCCAGAAACAGGGCCAAAAACAACCCCAGAAGCAGGGCCAAAAGCAACCCCAGAAACGAGGCCAAAAACAACCCCAGAAACAGGGCCAAAAACAACCCCAGAAATGGGGCCAAAAACAACCCCAGAAGCAGGGCCAAAAGCAAACCCAGAAACAGGGCCAAAAGCAAACCCAGAAACAGGGCCAGAAACAACCCCAGAAACAGGGCCAAAAGCAACCCCAGAAACAGGGCCAAAAACAACCCCAGAAACGAGGCCAGAAGCAAACCCAGAAGCGGGGCCAAAAGCAACCCCAGAAACGGGGCCAGAAACAACCCCAGCAATAGGGCCAGAAACAACCCCAAAAGAGGAACCAGCGGGGCCCCCAGAAGCGGGGCCGGCGGAAGCGCCAGAGGAGGCCCCCGAGACACTTTCACCCAGGGGGGGTACGCCACGCTATGAAACGATGGTACGGGCCTCAAACCCCAGCCCAACCCCTGAGCGGGCCCAAAGCACCCTGCGACAGGCCGACATTGAGAAGCGGCTGCCCCGCTCCGCCCCCGACGCCCTGCGTTTTGAGCCGGGCGTATTCGTTCAGCAGACGGCACACGCCCAGGGCTCCGCCTATATCCGCGGGCTGACGGGCCAGCAAACCCTCCTGCTGTTTGACGGTATACGCCTCAACACCAGTACCTATCGCCAGGGGCCTAACCAATATTTTTTCCTGGTGGATACGGCCATTATCGACAGCATTGAGGTGGTGAGGGGAGGGGGGGCTACGGCCTATGGGGCGGATGCCTTGGGGGGGGTACTCCTGGTTAACCCCCTACGCCCTAGCCCTAGGGAAGGGGTATTCCCCTCCTTGAGTTTACGCGGCGCTACGGCCGACACTGAAATGGGGGGCCGTATCCAAACCCACGTCTCCTTGGGGGAAAAGGGGCGTCTTCTGCTGGGGACAGGCGCGCGCCGCGCCGGTTTGCTGCGCTCCGGCGGCCCCATTTATAGCTTCGTCGACGGGAAGCCCCCCGCGGTGCCGCGCTTCGCTGAGGACGGGAAAACCCAGTTGGGTACGGGGTTTGTTGAGAATACGGCGGACATTCGCTGGGAATATGCCCCCTCCCCCAATACCCTATGGACGCTGGCCAGTGTGGGCTATTGGCAGTCCGACGCCCCCAGGACGGACCAGTGCCCCCCCGCCTTGGCCCGCTTCGACGAATGCCTCCGCTATGAGCGGCAGGACAGGCTCCTCACCTATGCAACGTGGCGCCACCAAACGCCCAAGCATGCCATGCATGCTACCCTCTCGTGGCAACACCAATATGAGCAGCGGCGCAACGACAGGCCCGCTTCCTTCGTGCTCCAACGCGACAAGGACAGCATTGAAACCCTGGGCAGCAGCTTCACCTGGACATTCCCTTGGCGGCTCGGCAGCCTGCGCGTGGGGGCCGACGCCTATGTGGACTTCATCCACTCCACTTCCTCCCTGCGCTTCACCGACGTCGGCGTGGAGCGCCCCTTAAGCCGTGGACAATATGTGTCGGGCTCCTCCTATGTCACCAGCGCTGCCTTCGCCTCTAACCAGTGGGAATATAAAACCCTTAGCCTTAATACAGGCTTACGCCTAGGGTGGCAATATGCCTATGCCCCCGGAGAAACCCACTCCGGCTCCACCGCCGTCAACCAAAGCTGGTGGCCCTGGGCCGCCCACGTGGGGGCTGCGTGGCAACTCCACCCCTCCCTCGCCCTCCTGGCCTCCGTAGACCGCTCCTTCCGCGCCCCCAACCTCGACGACTTGACGGCAAGGCAGCGTACGGGCCCGGGGTTCCAGTTTGAAAACCCCCACCTTAAACCCGAAACCTCCTCCTCCGCGGAATTGGGTTTGCGCTTGAGGAAAAACCGCCTGCGCGCAGAGGTGTGGGGCTTTGCCACGCGCCTGGACGGCCTGCTGCTGCGTATGCCCCGCGGGGCCGAGGCTTGCCCCCCCCAAAGCCCCGCTTGCCTCGCCAGCAATGCCCGCTACCAATTGGTGAATGCGCAGGGGGCCTCCTGGTTGTTGGGTACGGAGGCTATGCTGCGCCTTTCACCTCTAAGGCCTCTGAGTCTACAGGCCAGCCTTAGCTGGGTATGGGGGGATAGCCCTAACCCAGCCCTCCAGGCTGCCTCCTCCTCTGGCCCCCCTGCTGGCCCCTCCTCTAGCCCCTCCTCTGGCCCACGACGTATGCCCCTCTCTAGGGTACCCCCCCTCCATGGTACGGTGGAGGCCAACTGGCAATTCCCCTTCGGCCTTCAGCTGGGGGGTGGGTTTCGCTGGGCCTTGCGCCAAACCCGCCTGGCCCTCAACGACTTTTCGGATGTGCGTATTCCGCTGGGGGGTACGCCGGGGTTTGCCGTTGTGGACTTGCGTGCATCCTATCGTTTCAAAGAGAAACTGCTTCTGGCGCTGGTGCTTGAAAATGTGTTTAACAGCGCTTATCGCTACCACGGTTCCAGCATTAATGGCCCCGGCCGTAGCCTTAGTTTTAGAGTAGACCTCGCTGCTTTCTAACCCAGAGGTGTTTTATGCCGCTGCCTTTCCCCCGTTGTCGTATGGCCTTTTTTATGCTCGCTTGCTGGGTGGCTTTGCTGGCCGCCTCCTGTAAGTCTGACCCCCCCCCACCCCCCGGCGACGCTGGTGTAGATCCTCTGGACTGCCCCTCTGAAACCACCCCTGTGCTTTCTGATAATGTTTCCACATGCACCGCCCTTCCAACGGACTATCCCGGAGGCGGCTGGCCCGCATGCATCAGCGATTCAACTCTGGACGAATATAAACCCATCAACCCCAGTATTTCCACCCTAGCGCGCGTAGCAGCTTTTGAGCAAATTGCAGACCTTCTGTGGAGAAACCAACGCATTCCCTCCATTGAAGACTTTCACAGTGCACGCGAAATTTATGCTCAAAACGAAGGCCTGGATTCGCGCGTGCAACGCCGCGAAGACGTCCATTTTGACGTGCTGCCAGACGGCAAAGCATGCAACCAAATTGAAAACCCGGAAAAATACCCTGAGCGCTGTGCAGGCCCTGCCAAAATTTTGCCCATTCTCAATGATGCTTTCGCAAAAGGCATGCTTGGGGAAACCCCTCGCATTCAAGCACGGCGTATTGAAGCCGCTTTGCTTTGGTTCCTCTATCTGTCTTCACTGGCAGAGGTGCAGTCTTGCGACACCAACAAGAACAACTGTGACAGCGCCTGGGCCTATTATACGGGTGGAACGCCGCGCAACGCGCCTGTGGGCCTTGCAAAATATGTCCGTGAGTTGAGCGAAGAGACGCATGACCGCGCCTATGACGCTGCCCTTGCTGTGCGTTGTTGGAGAGATGTGGACGCAGCAGACTCCGCCACCAGGCCCGACTTGCAAAACCTGGCGCTCAAACAATATGACACAGCACTCCTTCGCGGCATTTCGCTGACGCTTCGGCAAAAAGCTGCTGAGTGGACTTGCGCCCATGACGAGGGCCTTCCTGCACGCCAAGCTTTTGTCCAAACCCTCTTCGGACTCATGGAAGCAGGCGTCGTCGAGCAACAACCCGGGCGCGCCGAAGCGTTCAGAAACCTCAAAAAACGCGTCGACACTCCCCCCGCGGATGTTGCGTTGTTTGACGAACTGATTTCATCCATCGACGAGTTTATGGGCGAGCTTTTCGCCTGCCCTTAGCCCACACTTGTGCAAAAGCTGTGCACAGGCCGGCGCAAAGCCTGTGCACAAGTTGTGAAGAGGTTGTGAAAAGGCTGTGAGCAAGTTGGGAAAGGAGAATTCTTGCTTGACAAGCTTTGGATGAGGGCTAGAAGCGAGGCAGCTTAAACGCGGTGGTAGCTCAGCTGGTAGAGCACGAGCTTCCCAAGCTCGGGGTCGCGGGTTCGATTCCCGTCCGCCGCTTTGCGGCAAGTTCCACAAAGTCTGAACGGCTTTGTGGGACTTTGTTTGGGCCTATCCACTATATTTTTTGAAAACAACCGTGCAAAATAGACACGGCTCTCCAGGAGGGCACCGTTCCGCTGCGGGGTTTCCCTAAGGGCAAAAAGGGGGGCGCTGGTTGCAAGAGTCGTGTGCGTAGAGTTGCAGGTAGCTGCTGCGGCAGGTTGCCTCGCTGACGCCGGTGCACTCGGTGAATGCCAACATTCCATTTCGATAATATCGAGAGCACGTTCCACAACGAACAGAGTACAGCCATTCAAAAGAAGTGCTCCCATCACAATCCGCCAGAAAAACATCTCCACACACTTCAGCTGAATGAAAAACGCATACCAAATTAGGGGGGCACTCTTCATCAACCAGCGGCATGCATGGGGCAAACAACAGCTCTGCTTTATAGCCACGACACATCCGTTTGTTGGTCACGTTGTTCGCGCAACGTACGCAGTCGGTGTTGGGATTTTGGGGGGCACCATAGACTCCTGGGATGCAGCCGGAGCAATAGCGCGCACAAGAATATATGCGATCGTTGCCATTGTCGTGAGTTGCGGGGTCATGCCGAACTCCAGAGACATGCAGAAATTCGTGAAGAAGGGTGTATTGCAATTTTAAAAGAGACATCTGTTTCAGCTCGTTTTGATTGAATGAAATCCTGCAAGGGGTGCCCAATTTGCAATAATTCCAACCTGAATCAAGGTATGAGTCGGCTACGGCATCATATGGAGACCAGTCTTTCAATTCACAATTTATCCAGACCCGGTGCCGGCCGGGGGCCCCATCCAGCAGAATGTCCTGAATATTCCTTGACGCATCCGGATGGATGCCCGCCAGGCAGTGTAGGATGTTGCCTATGACAAGTTCCAATGCTTCTTTAATTTTTATCGCATCGCCCAGATCGCACTGAGCGTTGCCGCCAAAACGATCACCTGCCCCATTGCCTTGAATGAACACATTATAGCCTGCATCCCAAAGGAGTTGGCCATTTCCAAGCTCGACGGAAACCTTCATCCCCGATTTGACAGTTTTGGATAGAGCTGGAAAGGTGTTGGCAGGCTCATTCATATCTTTTTTTTTAGGATGTCCGCCCGAGGGAGGCACCTCACCCTTTTCTATAACGGTCCACGCTCCTTCTGCCGAGTCCCGTTTCTCAAGGATGCGGTGAATCATCCCTGTTTCAGGGATGAATGTCAGCGTCAGACGTTCGTCAAAAAAACCACGGCGTTGTTTGTCAGAAAGCTGAATTTCGCGTCCAGGCCATCTTTCATCTTGATTGTCAATGATGCCGTCGGCATATGCAGAATGGGTACTCTTGTAATAACCATTGGGCCACAGCTCTGAGGTAGAGCGAGAAGGATTGTTTGGCGGGCCATTGCTCTGCGAATATTCCACACCATTTGCGTCTGTCCAGCGTCTATAGCTGGAACCATCCCCCAAAAAGTCCACGGTTTCTCCGGCATGCACACGCTCAGCCATTTTCGCAAATTCCTTCGCCCGCTCTGAACGTATGTCGATAATGGTGATGCCTTTATCATCATCCCCAGGCCTTTTGCCGTTGTCTTCGGGTTCTTCGCCACCCTCCGCAGGTTTTTGGCCATTGTTGATGGGCGCTTCTTTGTCATGGTTTGCGGACTCTGCTTTGTTTGGGTTTGTGCAACTTGCAAGCAACATGGCCAAGCA
>WQYA01000012.1 GCA_009781495.1 Cystobacterineae bacterium | reverse complement strand
CGAGGGGGTCGCGAGTGCTGCAGGAGCCCCGCAGGGCCCCAGAGGGTGTTTTTTTGGTTACTTTTTTGTCACACAAAAAAGTGACTCGCCGGTAGGCGAAACCTACTGCCGCCGCGCAGCGGAAAAGCCCGGGCCGCAGGCCCAGCACCCCCCCCCCGGAGGGTAAAAAAATTGTTTTAAAAAACAGCCGGGCCGCAGGCCCAGCAATAAAGCGGGCCCGCCAGGGCCTAATAAACAACGCTCAAAGTGAGAAACTTACCCCCCCCCGGAGGGACGAAAAGACTATTTTACCCCCGCCCGGAGGGCGAAAATAAATCTCTTCCTTAACAGCCCCCTGCAAGGGAAAAAACACCCCCCACACCTATTGCTTATTTATGTTAATACCCCCCCTATGAAAGCCATTTGCATGACGGATACCTCGGGCCCCCAGGGCCTGCAATTGCTGGAACGCGACATGCCCAAGCTTGGGCCGGAAGACATTCTCGTCAAAGTCAAAGCCAGCGCCATTAACCGGGCGGACTTGCTCCAAACACGGGGCCTCTACCCCGCGCCCTTCGGCGTGCCCGCCGACATTCCGGGCCTTGAGTTTGCCGGCAAAGTGCTGCGCGTGGGCGAAAAAACCCAGCGCTTTAAACCCGAGGACAGGGTGATGGGATTGGTAGGCGGGGGGGCCTGGGCGGAGTATGTCACCCTCCATGAGGGGGAGCTTTTGCCCCTCCCCCAACACCTCAGCTATGCCCAGGCCGCCGCTATCCCCGAGGCCTTTATGACGGCCTTTGACGCCATGGTGCTGCAAGGGGGGCTGGGCCGCTTCGGCCGCGTCCTCATACACGCCGTGGGCAGCGGCGTGGGCAGCGCGGGCTTGCAACTGGCCAAGGCCATGGACTGCTCCGTCGCCGGCACCTCCAGGACGGCCGACAAATTGGAGCAAGCCAAGGCCCTGGGCTTGGACGTGGGGGTGCTGGTTAGCGAAAAGCCGGCGAAGTTTGCCGCCGCCCTCAAAACCGCTTGGCCCGGCGGCGCACAAGTGGTGCTGGAGTTGGTGGGCGGCCACTATGTCCCCGAGTCCATCGCCGCCATGGCCCCGGGCGGCCGCTTGCTGCTGGTAGGCCTTTTAGCAGGGGTAGCCTGTGAGTTACCCCTAGGGGCAGTGTTAAACAAACGGGTACAGCTCATCGGCACCACCCTACGCAGCCGCGCCTTGGCCGACAAAATTCTCCTCGCGCGCGCCTTTTCCGCCGCCGTGCTGCCCCTGTTTGAAAAGCAAATACTGCACCCCGTTGTGGCCAAAACCTACCCCTTCTCCGAGGTAGCCCAGGCCCTCGCCGACATGTCCAAAAACGACTTCTTCGGTAAGGTGGTATTAGAGTGGTAGCCCCCCCAGAGGGGTAGGGTAGGCCTAGGGTTAGCCCCCCTAGGGTCCACTGCTCTACCCCCTCCCTTCCTCTCTGCTTTATTGCCCCTCTCTATTGACCCCCCTGCCCTTATGCCTACTTTTAACCCAGACGATGCTGCCGCTGAAGACTCGGGCCTCTTCGGCCTCCCCTATACCCCTGAGGAGGCCCAGCTGGTGGTTATACCCATACCTTTTGACGCTACCACCAGCTATGGCCGCGGCGCTGCCCTCGCCCCTGAGGCCATCCTCAAAGCTTCCCACCAGGTGGACTTGTGGGACTTGGAGACGGGCAAACCCTATGCGGCCGGCATGGCCATGCTGGACATTCCAAGCCAGGTGCAGGCGTGGAATGCGCAGGCCCACGCGCTGCGGGAGAAAGCCCCCCACGCCCCCCAAACGCTGGCCTCGGTCAATGCCCTATGCGAGAAACTCAACCACTGGGCCTATGAAACGTGCGCGGCCTTGTTGCGCCAGGGGAAATACGTGGGGGTATTGGGGGGAGATCATTCCACACCCTTCGGCAGCATACGTGCACATGCGGAGAAATACCCGGGTATGGGGGTATTGCACATAGATGCGCATGCGGACTTAAGAATAGCCTTTGAGGGGCTACGCTATTCCCACGCCTCCATTATGTATAACGTATTAGAGCAGCTGGAGGGGGTTAGCCAACTCGTCCAAGTAGGGGTGAGGGACCTAGGGGAGGCCGAAGCCGCCCTCATTCACGCCACCCCTGGGCGGATTCAGACTTTCTTTGACATAGCGCTCGCCGAGCACCGCATGCAAGCTTTGCCCATGCAGGCCCTTTGGGCGCGCATAGCGGCGGCGCTGCCGGAGTGTGTTTATGTCTCTTTTGACATTGACGGGTTGGAGCCCGGCCTTTGCCCCAACACGGGCACGCCCGTACCGGGGGGGTTGTCTTTCCACGAGGCCTGTGGCCTGTTGAAAGCGGTGGTGGGGGCGGGCAAGCGTGTGGTGGGGTTTGACTTGAGTGAGGTAGCCCCCGGCGCTTCGGAGTGGGACGCCAACGTAGGCGCCCGTATCCTCTATAAACTGGCCGGTTGGCTGCTCAAAAGCTGGGAATTGTCTCCCTGAGGGGGGGTGCCTGCGGGGGGCCTCCACTTTCTGTTGCCCAGGGGGGTAAGCATTCGGGGCGTTTGGGGGGCCTTCGCTACCCTAGGCCCCTAGGGTAATATCCTCTCCAAATTATCTAATATTTAGTGATAAGAAAATACAGAGGAGGTCGTCAGTCTGTCGAACAAGGCCGGAAACCCAGGAGTCCATCTCATGAAGAAATCCAAAGTAAACGAGGCAGTAGCTTGTTTTAAGAGCGGTTTTAACTGCTCTCAGGCCATCTTGTCCACCTATAGCGAGGCGTTGGGTTTGGATGAAAAGACAGCTCTCAAAATCGCTTGTGGCCTGGGAGCGGGGATGGGCAGGCGACAAGAAACCTGCGGGGCCGTGTCGGCCGCCTATCTGCTCATCGGGTTGAAATATGGCAATACTTCGAAGGAAGACAGCCACGAGAGAGAGGAAAGTTATGCTTGGGTGCGGAAATTTGCCGCACTGTTTGAGGAAAGAAACAAAACAACCCACTGCTTCGAGCTTTTGGGCGTTGACTTGACAAAGGGCGACAAGCAAATCGCCTCGGAACGGGTGAAAGAGCTCTGTCCCAAATTGGTTCAGGATGCCGCAGAGATTATAGAGCAGATTATAGAAGCAGAAGCTGTGAAACCATAAACCTTCTTTTCCTGTTCACACCAACGCTCAGCTTATATGTTCAACGGTCTGCCCAAAGGACTCGTTGTCTGCGTTTGGGCTTGCAATTTTTTTGTTAATTCTTTGTTTTCTTCGTTGTCAAACCCCACATAAAGCACTTCGACAATTTTATCTGCGTTGAACAAATAGGTATGTTCTTTTCCGATGTTGCCTTCTGGATAGAGACAGCCCACATAGTCATAGGTTTCTCCTGTACCGGTGTCTCTTTGGTATCTGCCATAAATCATCAACGCTTTGGTTGCTTCTTCCAGCAAGACAACCGTTCCAATGGGAAGGTATTTGTTGTTCATATAAAGGTTCCTTTGCTGTTTTGCTATAAATATACCACAGACAAAATGTGTGGAGGAGAGAGGGCGGGTGTTTGTTGGGTTGGCTAAAAAAGTGAGGACTTGAGGACAGCTTTCATCTTCTATCCCAAATGCGCTGCCCCTCGTAGCAAAAACCCAAAGGACCCATGGGGGCCAGTCCCTACACCCCGTTCGGCATAAGTGGTGGGACTGTTATTTGCAGTAAACACCCTCCTTCATTTTCTAGAAACACCTAGAATTCTATACAACAGAGATGTAGTAAAAAGTCAGGCTACGGGGCATATAATCCGACGTGTATGCTGGAGGGGCAGGGACAAAATATCTCAGGAGAAATATATGAATTTAGCAAGTAATATAAAAGAGTTATCCCATAGAGTGGCCCTGATGAGGCGCGGTTTTTGGGCAGTGGGGCTCATGGGGTTATTGGCATGTGACATCAACTTCAATCTCAACATCCCCGGCCTCACCCAGACGCCCGGCAATAGCGAAAGCTCCAACACCTGCAGCTTGGACAGCGACTGTCCGCAGGGGCATTTTTGTCAAACAGAGGTGGGCGAAAAAAATGTGTGCGTGTTGGGCTCGCTAAACGCGCACGGCAACCCTGTGGCGACGGTTATCAGCTGGAAAGTCACTCAAGACGGCCTGAAAAAGCTGGCCATAGAATGGGACGCATTGGACGGCAAGGGGGAGAAATTTTTGACGCAGGAAGAGCAGGTAGGGGCGCCGGAGTGGCTGAACGGCAATGGTTTTGAGATAGAGGCCGAGGTAGCAGGGCCAGGGGCGGGGGAAGGTTTTGAGGCCTGGGCGTTAAGGTTAGCCGATGGGGCCATGTTGGAGGGCAGTTGTAGGGCGGAGGCTTTGTCTGCCGAGAGGGCAAAGTGGACGTGCAATATACCGGGGGGCTACCTAAGAACGGGAATGGAAGGCCCCTTTGAGGTATATGTACAAGCGGGGGAGAACCCTCAAATACCCGGGGCAAGGGAAGAAGCGAGGCAGCGCACCTATAATGCCGACACCCTACCCCCTCTGTCTTTGAAGGCAACCTTCGTGGGCAACGTTGTCCTAGGGGAGACCTTCAGCATATGCCCGGATGGCGCCACGGAAAACGGCAGTGGCCTGCACTCCATGGAAATACTCTCCATCACGGTAGCTATGGTCAAAAATTTCTCCCAGGACAACCTGAGCCGAAATGGCTCCTGCATGGACATTTATTTGCCATTGGACTTGGAGTTTTCAGAGGCGGGCAACTTCATAGGGTTGAGCGTAGGCGCTCGGGCTACGGACAATGTCGGCAACAGCTTCGCCGCGGTGGTGAGTTATTTTCAACCCCGCGTAGGGGCGGCGCCGGGAAACTGAAGGCCTGCTCCCTTTCCCCCTGCGGGCCGCTTTGAAGGGCCCGCGGGGGTTTCACCCCCCCCTACTGCACACTGGAAGTAACACTCTTGCAACGTATGCAGTCTATTTCGTATAAAGTAATATAATGTAGTTCAAATTAAACGCACAGGCCGGGAAATGCGTCCATCAGGAAATCATGATGAAAAAATTGATACTGAGTACGTGCATACTGGCCTTGGGCATCTTCCTATGTCTCCTCTCCTGTACCCCAGCGCTGGAACCCTCTCCTCCTTTTCCACCCTCCCCGCCTTCTCCTCCTTCTCCACCTTCTCCACCTTCTCCTCCTTCCCCAGCCTTTCCACAACTCCTCGTGGAAATGCTCCCCGACATAACAACGCTCTCGCCGATTGAACTTTCGGCCAGCTTCTCTGTCTTCATCACCGGGTTTGAAAACAACAGCGACGCAGCCAATGTGGAACTGAGCCTCAGCTCCGTTTTGCCAGCAAAGGTTGAAAGCAGCTTTGCGGGAAACACAAAGCATTTTCTTGTCACCGTCTATTATGACGAAGAGAACATATTCAGCGAAGGTTTGGCAAACATTCGCCTGAGTCTGAGCAACCTAGCGGAGGCCCAAGGCGGAATTCAAAGCATCCGCATACCCATCATGGACGGCCTGGAAAAAAACCGCCCTATTCCGATAACACAGTCCAACATGGAAGCCTTCAACAGCTATGCAAACACAGCCGAAGGACTGATCAGGCACTATCGGCTGATTGAAAATGTTGTATTGCCTCTATTGGCAAACAACTGGACGCCTATAGGCACGAGCACCGCCCCATTTGAAGGCAGCTTTGACGGCAACAACAACCACATGGTCGGTCTTCGCTTTTTTCCCGTTCATCCCGATTCCGAAGATGGGCGAGGTTTGTTTGGCATCATCAGCGAAGGTGCTGTGATAGAAAACCTCGGAATGTTGGATGTCAACATAATAACCGCTTCCTCTCCCGCTGCCGGCAGCGTGGTGGGGAGAAACAACGGCGGCGTCGTGCGAAACTGCCACGTCACGGGCAGAGTCGAACCTTTTGGCGCTGCCGGCGGCGGTGTGGTGGGGCTCAATGACTTCGGCACCGTTCAAAATTGTTCCATGGAAGGTTATGTCGGTGGCATTAGCAGTTCACTCAGTTCGGTAGGTGGCGTGGTGGGGATAAACAACGGCGGCACCGTTTCAAACTGCTATGCTACGGGTAGCGTTGCCACGCCTGCCCGGATTGTCGGCGGCCTGGTGGGCGCCAACGAGGGCGGTCTGGTGGAAAACTCTTATACCACCAACAATGTCAACAGTTTATATTCTGTGGGTGGCCTGGTGGGTTCTAACAAAGGTACGATCAGAAATTGCTATACCACGGGTCACATCAACGACTCCGGCTCGGCCTTCCTTGTCGGCGGCGTGGTGGGGTGGAATTCGGGCACGGTGGAAAACTGCTATGCCACAGGCCGCGTCAGCAATGGCTATGGCTATATCGGCGGTATCGTCGGGGATGGCAGCACCGAGAGAAATTGCGTGGCGCTGAACTCAAGAATCAGCGTAACCAACAACCCCACGCCCATCGGGCGCATCGCAGGAAGATCTTCCGCGACAAGCATGAATTATGCTCGACAGAACATGGCGCTCTATAGAGACAACGTTCTGATGGACACAACGACTTTAGAATTTGGCCTTTTCAGCATCCACGGCCAAGACATCGCCCTCAGCGGCAACGACTCGGTTTCTAACCTCCAATGGTGGCTGACTTCCAGCAACTGGTCAACGGACGCCGGGGCCAGCGCATGGGACTTTGAAAATGTCTGGGAATGGGGGAGCCGCAACCTGCCCATTTTGAGAAATGTAGGCGGGACACAGGCTCCCTGGGTGTTGTCCAGCTGACAAGCAACAGCCCAGCTTCCGTTGTCCAGAGCGGTTCTATGCTGAAGCGAGTACCGTCAAACGCCTCCATGCCCCATGGAACGGGGGGGTGAGGGAAATTTTTTGAGGACTAGGGGGTGAGTTGACAGCTCCCTAGCTGATCCCCCTTCTCCCCCTTGTTGATACAACCCCTCTTGGGCTCACCATAGATCTCCTTTAATTGTTCAGCTCATTTGCCGGGAGTTGCATGAACCCCGCTATAGAGGTTGAGCCCCCGAACCAATATAGCAGGATCTGACGCTGTGAGGGTGCGATCATTACCCAACCGAAATTCAACGGGGCTTCTCGCATCGGGCATGGGAACGCCACATTGTTCTGCCAAAGCGATTCCTTGGTTTGTACATTGCCGATCCCCCGGGGGGGTTCTTGGCTTCTTCAAACGCCTCCTGGCATCTGGAAGCGTCTTGCTTGTCTTCAAAAGGAAATTCCCAATAGAGAACTTCTCCTTTCATAGGATAATCGGTTAGACCGGGATAGGTGACTCTAAACAGATTGATCAGGTTATTGTTGTCCCCAGTCTTATCTGGACCAAAACTAAACGTATCGAGAATCTTCCCCTCCTCACCTACAAGATAAACCGCGACGTGGCTGGTACCCTTAGCTACATTGAGTGTTCCATTTTCATAGGCCTCTAAACCCTGACTCCGAATAGCGATGACCCGTTTTTTAGCAGAACCGGCAGAGGCGTCGTCGGTCGCCGCCACGCTCTTCTCCACCTGGAGGTTCCCTAGCAAAGAAAGCAGCTTTGCCTGCTCTTCTTCCCCTATGGACATGTGGTCCTCCCACAAAGAAGGCAGATCTCCACATTCAAACACATCCTTTGCGCAAAGAGAGGACTCGGCTGCCGCCGTCACCTCCTCCACCGCATTCTGCGCGCTGGAAATCTGTGACACCGCGCTGTTTTGCGTCAACGATATCGGGTTTAAGCTGCTGGCTCCAATGCTTGCAATGCTCATGGAATGAAACTAAATACGAACAAGTCAGTGCTTCAAAATACCCCCCTTCCCCCTCAAACGCGGCTGATATTCGGGGAGCAACGTCCTCCCCTATCCACCTCGTTATTCTTATATTAGCTGTATTTTGACTACAGAGCTTCTAAAATTTTATAAAAAGGGTTAGCTTCCCATGAATACCTTAAAACTTTTGGGGAAATGGCGAAAAATCATCTGGCGGACTTGTCATAATATTCGTCATACCAACTCTCAAAGCCTTCGCGGTATGAGGGGTTTCCTATATCCGCGCGGAGGTCTCCGAGTTCTTTGCGGACTCTGGCCGCATCTATCTCACCCTTGAGATATCGCTCATAAATCTCATCATAAGCCGGTCTAGAATAGCCGATATTGGGTCCACCATTGGCCAAAATCTCACGATGAACCTCAATGCCGTTCATCTCTGCGGCGCCTTCGCCGGCAAGCCTGCTGTTGACATAGGCTTCCTTTGAGCTGTAGTCAATTCGGGTGGGGTCTTTTGTATGGCCGATTTCATGAGCCAAAGTCGCTATCACGGATATCGGATATTCTTTTGAGTTATTGCTGATAGTAATCGTTTTCTTAGAGCTGTTGCAGACGCCAAGAACACCAGACTCTAAGTCCCCATATTTAATTCTCCAACCCTCGCTTTTAAGCCGCTCCAAATCCATCCACAGACTGGGTGAGAGGGCTGCCAGCGCGTCGACTTCGTCCCCTAGGCCCGTCTTGCCAATTTGCAATGCCGTCGCCACGTCTTGCCTGCTGATGAGGCCGTCTCTCTTGCCGTTCGCAGCGGCGTCAAGCTGGTTATAGGCAGCCGGGTTGTTGAGGAGAAAACGGCAAGCCTCACGCAACTCTTGAGGCAAGGCAGGGTTTTTCGAAGCCGCCCTCAAGTCCGAGTGCCCAATGAGGCCGTCTTTTTTGCCTTTTCCGGCAGCGGTGTCCAGCAAATCAAAACAGAGGTTGAGTTGGTTGAGAGCGTTGGCCCAATTGGCTTGGTAAACGGTGTCTATGACGCTTGGCCGTCTGAATGCCCCGGCGGGCAAGCCCTCAAGCATTGCTGCTATGTCTTGCTTGCTAATAAGGCCGTTTCTCTTGCCGTTCGCAGCAGCGTCGAGTTGGTTATAGGCAGCCGGGTTGTTGAGGAAAAAACGGCAAGCCTCACGCAATTCTTGAGGCAAGGAAAGGTTTTTCAAAGCCGCCTTCAAGTCTGAGTGCCCAATTTTTCCGTCTCTTTTGCCTTTCCCAGCAGCGGTGTCGAGCAAGTCGAAATAGAAGTTGAGTTGGTTGAGTGCGTTGGCCCACTTGGCTTGGTAAGCGGAGTCCATGACGTTTGGCCGTCTTAGGGACTCGGGAAGTTTTGAGAGTGCGTTGGCCACGCTTTTTTTGTTAATGGTGCTGCTCCACCACCCACTCTTCAAATGCTTAAAGGCGGACTTGTTGTTGAGGAGGAAACGGCAAGCCTCTCGCAGCTCTTCGGGAAAAGCCAAATTTTTCAAGGCCGCTTTCAAGTCTTTCTCGCCGATTTTGCCGTCCTTTTTGCCTATCCCGGCCGCGGTGTCGAGCACGTCAAAATAGGTGTCCAGCATGTTGAGTGCCTGCGCATAGCGCTCCTCATAACTCGGTGCCGGTGCTGGCGCCGGCGCCCAACTCACCGCATTCCCCTCAAACTTATCCACCCGGTTGCTCAGAAGCGCCGACTTCACCGCTGTATTCGCTGTTGCCCCCGTCGTCATAGCTAAGCCCAAACCCTGCCCCAAACCCGATATCGCTCCCATAACCTAGCCCTTCCCTCACCTTTAAAAACCCTATGGCCGTCGGAATAACAGCCCATAACCCCATTATCGTCGTCGGCGTTTTTTTTGTTGCGCGCAAAACAGGGAATTTCGAATGCCGTCCACAAACCCTGGGCTCAAAAATCGCCAGCTTCTGTTGTCATTATTTCACGTTACACACACTGATGCTGAGTTTCCCCACCTCTTCCATGGGAATCGGATGGGGATGTTCCATGCCATACGGGTTATAGAGTATCAGGTATCTTTTGCCCCGAAGCGTTCTCACTTCCTTGATGGCATAGGCATGCTTAGAGCCCAGCTCATACTCCTGAAGGGTGCTTCGAGCCATGGGACCGGTGCCTAGAACCATCGGCTTCTTTTGGGCAATATATCTCTCCATCAAGGCGGCAGAAAGCTGGGAGCCCTCAAGCGAAAGCGGTGGGATTCCCGTCAGGGTATAAAACACATCCACGGAAAGGCCCCCATTCTTTATCGCTCCATAAGAGCCTTTATATTTGGCATAGGCTTTTTCTAAAACGATGGGCCAAACCTCTTGGGCGCCTTTTTTGTTGGTATCCCCCGAAAGTTGGGCATGAAACAGAGCCACGGAAGGCACCTTCAAATCAACGGTGATTTTTTCCTTCTTCGTCGGATCGTTGACGTCACTATAAAGAGTTACCGTATAAGTGCCGTCTTTGTTGTCCTCAATCATACGCTGAATCAACTCACGCCGGTTCCCGGCAATGGCTGCAATGGCTGCCAGAAAATAGCAGTCGCCGAATAAAGCACCCTGTTTGACGTCGTTCATTTCAATCGACTGCCTGTCCCCTGTGCCCTTCATATAAAGCTCTGGGTTCTTCGTAACTTCTTCACCTTCCGTCCCGAGATAGAAAACCCAATCGTTATATTTTTCGCCCGCTTCTCTCACCAGCTGCGCTGTACTCCGTTTCTGTGAGTTTCCCATCCAACCCTTCAGATAATATGTATTGAATTGATCTATCGCGTCTTTGGTTTGAACATCGTGCCTTAATTTGAGTTCTTTTATCTCTTCTTCTATTAAATGGACTTCGCCGGTCACCTTATTGAGCAAAATCAGCCTCTTATTCTCGTCAGGCTCTTTGCAATGCTCTTGAAACTTCTGCATCTTAGAATAAATATCCGCATAAAGCGCGTCTATTTCCCACGAATAGGCCTGTTCGTTAGAGTCTTTTATAAATTCGCGGATCACTTCCGGATGGCCACTGTTGAGGATAACTTCAGGAAGGAATTGGTTATATCTATCTCTTTTGAGCACCTCGTTGCGTGGATCGTATGGCAAAATCTTCTTTTTCTCCGGTTCTCTCGGCAAAGCTTTCACTTCTCGCTGCACCCGCTTTGTCTGGGGTGCGCCAGCATTTGAACCCCGTTGTTGAACCACATGCGCAAGCTCATGCCCCAAAAGGTTTTTGCCTGTCGAAGCGTGGGGGGCATATTGGCCTTCGCCGAAGGCGATGTCGTTTCCGAGGGTGAAGGCCTTGGCGCCCAGGGCGTCAGCCATTTGGGCGGCAGGGGCGTCGGTGTGGAGACGCACCTGGCTGAAATTTTCGCCAAAACGCGGCTCAAAGAAGGTGCGGCTGGCGGTGTCCAGGGGGGTACCGCCTTGGCTGAGTGAATGAATGTCGGACTCCAGCTGAGGGGTAGCGACGGCGGTTGGCCCCTCAGAAGCTTTGGCCTTTGGCCAGTTTGCTTGTGGTGTTTGAAGAGACAGCGGAGGCTCCCCCGCAAGGGGCTCCGGCATACGCATCAGGTGCTCGGCAACCCTGTCTGCCTCAAGCTCCAGCGGGTCATTCACCGCGCCCACTTCGAGGCGAGGTTGAACGCCTGCACGGCACAACGCGCTACACAGTTGCGCCTTATGTGTCAGGGCATTGGCTATCGGCAGCATAGGGTTGCGGGGAGGGGCAGGTATTTTAGCCTTAGCGTAGATCTTCATGGATAAAATGCCTCATGGTCGAAGATAACTATTTAAGATACGCCTTAGGTTTCGAAATGTTACACCCCTAAACCGGTTTTAAGTTGAATGGCGTTGCTGCAACGGGCGGAAATGCCGCCAAGGGGTCGTCATATCAGCTAAAAATGCCTCGTATTCCCAAAAAACGGAAAACGGGACGAGAACTTCCCCCCATTCGGACCGTGCGACAGTTATTCATTCCTGGTCACTCAAAATTTTGGGTTCGTTAACGCCTCACCAATGGACGTTGTTAGCCAATGAATACCCTGCAAACAGCAAGGAGCCTCCCATGAAAGAGCGCTATGTCCATAGCCATGCTCCATGGTTCGCCAAGGATGCCAAAGTCGTTTTGGAAAAATTGAAGACCGAACCTGATGTGGGATTGTCCGCCACACAGCTGGCCGAAAGGCTTGAGGAATTCGGCCCCAATGCGCTTCCGGCCGCCAAGGCAAAGCCTGCTTTTATCCGTTTTCTTAAGCATTTTCACGATGTTCTTATTTATATTCTTTTCGTCTGCGCTTTTGTTACCCTTATTCTCGGGCATTATGTCGATACGGCGGTCATTCTCGTCGTCGTCCTCGTCAACGCAGCCATCGGCTATTTTCAGCAAAACAAGGCAGAAAAGGCCCTCAACGACATTCGGAGCCTGCTCTCTTTGCGGGCCTCGGTCATCCGTGACGGCATACGCATGGACGTGGATGCCGCGGGATTGACGCTCGGCGACATTGTCTACCTCTCCCCCGGCGATAAGGTGCCTGCCGACTTGCGCCTTTTCCGGACGGAGCATTTGCGCGTGGAGGAGTCCGCCCTCACCGGCGAAGCCCTCCCCTCTGAAAAACAACCCCTCCCCCTCCCCCCTGAAACCCTGTTGGGCGACCGCTCCAACATGGCCTATTGCGGCACTACGGTCAGCGCAGGCACAGGCTATGGCGTGGTGGTGGATATAGGTATGGATACGGAAATAGGGCGTATACGCCAACTGATGGCCGAGGTGGGGGATACGACGACGCCGCTGATACGGCAGATGGCCGCCTTCGGAAAAACCGTCTCCTTTGTCATTATCGGCGTTGCCGCCCTGGTTTATCTCTTCGGCCATTTCTTCCGCGACTATGGGCCCTCGGAACTCTTGCTCTCCACCATCGGCCTCGCCATTGCGGCCATCCCCGAAGGCCTGCCCGCCATCCTCTCCATCATCCTCGCCATTGGCGTACAAAATATGGCCAAGCGCAACGCCATTGTACGCAACCTGCCCTCGGTCGAAACCCTCGGCTCCGTCTCCGTCATTTGCTCGGATAAAACGGGTACCCTCACCAAAAACGAGATGACGGTGAAAAACCTCGTCGTCTACAACGCTGTCTTTGACGTCACCGGTTCAGGCTATGCGCCGACGGGGGAAATACGCCAGGGGGAGGGTTTGGCGCCCATGGGCGAAGGCTCCTTGCTGCATCGGCTGCTCAGCTGTTTTAGGCACTGCAACGATGCGGCATTGTTGCAAGAGACGCAAAATACCTGGACGGTACAGGGAGATCCTACCGAAGGCGCACTGCTGGCCGTTTATGAGAAGGCGGGGTTAAACCCTCACCCCCCACCCCGCCTTGCTACCCTGCCTTTTGACTCTGAATATAAATATATGGCTACCCTATCCGACGAGAAGGGGGGGAAGCTGTTGTATGTGAAAGGTGCTCCAGACAGGCTGTTGGCCATGGCCGAGCTGGAGATGAGGGCTGAGGGGTCCGTACCCTTGGAACGGGAGGGGTGGGAAAAGGCGGTCGCCCGGCTTGCGGCCCAAGGCAAGCGCGTGCTCGGTGCGGCGATGAAATATGTTGCCTCCGAGCAAACAACCGTTGCCCATGGACATTTGAACGAAGGCCTTGTCTTCCTCGGACTCGCCGGCATTGTCGACCCCCCCCGCGAAGAGGTGGTGGAAGCCATTGCCGTGTGCCATGCAGCCGACATTCGGGTGAAAATGATTACTGGGGATCATGTGGACACCGCCAAGGCCATCGGCAAGGAACTGGGCATTGGCGACGGGGAAAACGCCCTGACGGGCCATGCGCTTGACGAGATGAGTGAGGAGCAATTCTATGCCGCTACTCGCAAATATGACATTTTCGCCCGCACCAGTCCGGAGCACAAACTGAAGCTGGTCAAAGCCCTGCAAGCGCACGGCGCCATTTGCGCGATGACCGGCGACGGGGTCAACGACGCGCCGGCCCTACGCCGGGCCGATGTGGGCGTAGCCATGGGGATTAAGGGAACGGAGGTCACCAAGGACGCGGCGGAAATTGTGCTGGCGGACGACAACTTCAGCACCATTGCGGCGGCGGTAGAGGAAGGCCGCCGAGTCTATGACAACCTGAAAAAAACCATCCTCTTCATTCTCCCAACCAACGGGGCAGAAAGCTTTTTAATCATCGCAGGCATCCTCTTCGGTACCCTTATCCCCCTCACGCCGGTACAAATCCTATGGGTAAACATGGTCACCTCCATCACCCTCTCCCTGGCCCTGGCCTTCGAGCCGGCGGAACCCGGCATCATGCGCAGAGCTCCGCGCAATGCGGCGGAGTCCCTGCTGAGCCGCTATTTTATTTGGCGTATTTTCTTCGTTTCCGTGCTGATTGGAGGAATGACGCTTGCCCTGGGCGTCTGGCTGCTCGGCTTGGGCTATTCAGAGGCCCAGGTCCGCACCCTCAGCTTGCAAACCATCGTCATGTGCCAGGCGTTTCACCTTTTCAACAGCCGGAGTATCCGCCAACCGGCATATGCTCTTCATTTTTTTGGAAACAAGGCGGTTTTCGTGGTGTGCGGGCTGATGCTTTTGCTTCAGCTTGCCGTCGTCTATTTGCCGTTCATGAATAACGTATTCGGCACCGTACCGCTGGGATGGATCGAGTGGTTGCCGCCCCTAGCACTCGGCACCCTTGTCTTCTTCGTCGTCGAGGTAGAGAAATATATTATGCGCCGACTGGACGCTCGCAAGGCTGTTCCAGGCTGAGGCCGACAGCCCTGGTTCAGACACAGCGCACCCATTGCAAACCAACAGTTTCTTTTGTCAGTTACTGGCTAACTTCTTTAGCAAGCTGGGGGGGCAGAGCTTAGCAAGCTAGGGGCCCTTAAAGGTTTCGTCCCCATCCCTCCCCAGCGTTGTCGGTAAGGCCGTCGCAAATTCCAAACGCAAAACAACTATGAAAACAGTTGGTTTCCAATATCCGTTAACTTGTCAAAATGGGGGATGGGGGCCAGGCTTAGGGCGCGGTGAGCTTAGGCATTGTCTTCATGAGTGAGAGAAAATGAAGGCCGGAGACAATGGGCTGCCCAATCTCCGCAAAGGGATATTCCTCTATCTCCCCGGTTTGTACATAACCGCGTCGCTCATAGAAAGCCAAAAGCTCTGGTCGCGCGGAGAGAATCAACATTTTGAATGTCGACGCCTTAAAATGCTCTTTGGCATAGCTTTCCGCATGGAGAAGCATTTGTTTGCCAAGCCCTTGAGTCTGCCGTTGAGGCTCCGTTGCCAACATTCCAATATAAGCAGTGCCAAACTGGTTGGTTTCTACATGCACGCACGCCACTATTTTCGACTCAAGACACAAAAGCAAAATGGCAGATTGCTCGCGAAATAGGGAAAGCACTTGTTGGGGGGTCGTCCTTCTGCCGAAGATGAGGTTGGATTCGTGTGTCCAGCATGACTCTTTGGAGGCGGGGTGATAGGCTCCATTCACAAGAGCAACAATTTCTTCGGTATCGGCTTCACAAGCCACACGCAATTCAAGTTGCATTGGGGACACCATAGCTGAGACAGTCTAACGACATATAGCCAGGCTGTCTTGAATAAAAAAGCGTTGCCCAACGCATTGCCGTTGCCAAAGCTGGTTTTGGAAGAGTAGGTATTTTACGGAGCCCACAACGAGGTGTTGAGGCAACACCTGTCACCCAACCCAGAAAGCAAAAACATGAGCCATTCTTCATGCATTCCTGAAAAAAGCGCTTCTCCTTCCGTGCGTTTTTTTAGTGGTGAAAACATTCCTCTGGAAATGCACAAAGTCCGCGTTGTGCAGAAACTCCATTTGCCGCCGATTGAAGAGCGGCTGACGGCCATCCGCCGCGCCGGCTTCAACACCTTTTTGTTGCAAACCAGCGACGTTTATTTGGACATGCTGACCGACAGCGGCACCAATGCCATGAGCGATACACAAATGGGCGCGATGATGCAGGCCGACGATGCCTATGCCGGCTCGCAAAGTTTCGAGCGCATGCGCTCAGCCGTTGAAGACGTATTCGGCAAGCGTCTTGTGCTGCCGGCGCACCAGGGACGCGCCGCAGAAAACGTCATTTTCCGCAGCTATGTCAAACCCGGCGACTTGGTGCCGATGAATTATCACTTCACCACCACCCTCGCGCACCTTGAGCTGAACGGAAGTAAAATCGCTGAGTTGCTGCACGACGAAGCCTTGCAGATAAAAAGCAGCAACCCGTTTAAGGGCAACATGGACATTGCCAAATTGCGCCATGCAATTGCGAGCCACGGTGTGCAAAATGTGCCGCTGATTCGCATGGAAGCCTCCACCAACTTGATTGGCGGCCAGCCGTTTTCAATGGCCAACCTGCGTGAAGTCGCTCAGGTCGCCAAAGAAAACGGCATTCCGCTGGTGCTGGATGCCAGTCTCATCGGCGAAAATGCCTGGTTCATCAAACAGCGCGAGCCGGAATTCCAACAGGCCAGCATTGCCAGTATTTTGCTCGAAATGTGTGCGCTGGCGGATATTGTTTATTTCTCCAGCCGAAAAGTCAGCTCATCGCGTGGCGGCGCCATCTGCACCAATCGGCAAGAGATTTTTGATAAAATGAAAGTGCTGATTCCCTTGTTTGAGGGCTTTCTCACCTATGGCGGCATGTCCGTGCGCGAAATAGAAGCCATGGCGGTTGGCCTGCGCGAAACCACCGACGAAACCATCATCGCCCAAAGCCCTTCCTTCATCCGTTATTTGGTGGAACGTCTGGAGACGCTCGGCATTCCCGTCGTGACGCCCGCAGGGGGCTTGGGTTGTCACGTGGACGCAAGGGGCTTTTTGCCGCATCTTCCGCAAACAGAATATCCAGCAGGCGCGCTGACGGCGGCGTTTTATTTAATTTCCGGTGTGCGCGGCATGGAGCGCGGCACTTTGTCCAGCACGCGAGATCAACACGGAAACGACATCCTCGCCGACGTAGAGTTGTTGCGGCTGGCCTTCCCGCGCCGGGTATTCACCCTGTCGCAGGTGAAATATGTCGAAGACAGGCTGCACTGGCTCTATACCCAACGCAAGCTGATAGGCGGCCTGCGCTTCGTCGAAGAGCCTTCCGTCCTGCGCTTCTTCATGGGACGACTCGAAGCCCTCAGTGACTGGCCTGAAAAACTGATGCAGGCTTTCAGGGCTGACTTTGGCGACAGTTTGTGAAGCCGACATCCGTCCCCCACCACGCATTTCCCTGGCTCTACCATGCAACCCGTTATTGACGACGTCCGCATCAAAGAAATCAGAGAAGTCCTGACGCCAACCCATGTCCACCAAAGCTGTCCTATCAGCCAAGCTGCCGCACAAACCACTTGGTCCGTACGCCAAAATATCCACCACGTGCTGCATGGCGCGGACGATCGCCTGGTTGTCGTCATCGGCCCTTGCTCCATTCATGACTCGCAAGCCGCACTTGAATATGCGCAGCGCCTGAAGGAGCAGCGCGAACGTTGGAGCAACGAGCTGATTGTGGTGATGCGGGTATATTTCGAGAAGCCGCGCACAACCATAGGCTGGAAGGGATTGATCAACGATCCGCACCTCGACGGCAGTTTTGAAATCAACACCGGCCTCCAACTGGCGCGCCGGGTGTTGCGCGACATCAACGAATTGGGCGTGCCCTGCGCCACCGAGTTTCTGGATATGATCACCCCGCAATATACGGCTGACCTTGTCGCCTGGGGCGCGATTGGCGCGCGCACGACAGAATCCCAGGTGCACCGGGAGCTCGCATCGGGCCTGTCCTGTCCCATCGGCTTTAAGAATGGCACCGACGGCAACGTGCGCATTGCCATTGACGCCATCCGCGCCGCATCCAGTCAGCACCATTTCCTGTCGGTGACGAAGGCCGGCCGTTCGGCCATTGTCTCCACTGCGGGCAATGAGGATTGCCACATTATTTTACGCGGCGGTGACAACTCGCCCAACTATGCGCCTGCCAGCATTGAAGCCGTCTGTGCGGAATTGGGCAAAGCCGGACTCAACGCCAGGCTGATGGTTGATTTTTCGCACGCCAACAGCAGCAAGCAATTCAAGCGTCAACTCGACGTCGCCCGCAATGTGGCCGCGCAAATTTCCGGCGGCGACAAACGGATTTTCGGCACAATGGTTGAATCGCACCTCAAGGAAGGCCGCCAGGAGTTGATTCCGGGCAAACCGCTGGAATATGGCCAAAGCATAACAGACTCCTGCATCGGCTGGGACGACAGCCTCGCCGTGCTTCATCTGCTCGCCGAAGCGGTGCGTCAGCGTCGTCTTGGACGCTGACGCATTCGCCGAATGCAAGCTTGCCAAAGTCCAACGCCGCTTTGAGGAGGCTTGGCGAGAAGCCGACAGGCGCTTTTATCTGTGGTGCCGTCGGCCAAATGATTTCCATATATTAGAAGAAAATACATCTTTTTTGCACAACATTGGCAACTTTGTGGGTGCAATACCGATAATGTATGCAGCTGTGCTCGTTTAGGCGACAATGTAGCGAAAAATATTTTCGAGGAGGAGGGGGTGAGGGGGCATTTGTTGAGCACATTTATTTTTCACGTTTTTTAAAGGAGTTAGAAGCCATGTCCATCAACATACCCAAAAGCAGAGCAGTCAACACGACACCACAGAACATTCAGAGAAGCGGAAATGCGGTGGATAAAAGTTTGGCTTCAAAAAAGCAGTTGAGTGATGGGTTTGAAAATGGAAAGCCCAACCCGACGCTCGCTGCCTTGGATCCAAAGAAGGTGACGGGGTTGCCAACGTCTCCCGTCTGCCGGGCAAGTGGGGAGGGAAGTGATGATTTTGATACTCCTCCTGATCATGGCCAGCTACCTAAAAAGGAAACCTTTAAGAAAATGGGCCCGGAGGAGCGATATGCGGAAGCCGTCTATCAACTTGGGCGTTGGTTTTCCACGGTTGACGAAGCCTATAATACAAGTGGAAGGGGGTTCATCAAGGAAGACGACATCATCGGCCTGAACGACTTGGAAGCGATTGTGAACGATCCGATGTTTTCTGGAGATGAATATAAAGACTTGCGCAGGGCTTGCAGGTTTCTCCTTGAGCACCCGGAATATTTCACGCGACTCGAAACTGCGGGCAAAGACTCCGAGTTTGACGGTAAAATTCACAGAGACGACATTTGGGCGGAATGGCGCAACTTGGATCTGAGATGAAGGCTCCGGCGCACAGAGCATCCGTCATTCAGGCGATGAGGCCATCTGGAGAGGGGAAGATGAATATTGAATAAACATCAGCCCATAGATGGCCAATTCCCCCTAAAAACGAATGCCCACCGCAGCACTGTGGACTGGGGTGGACACCTGTGACGGCAAAGCCATGTCCCCGACGGGATTCGAACCCGTGTTGCCGGCTTGAAAGGCCAGCGTCCTAGGCCTCTAGACGACGGGGACAGGTGGACAGGGCAACTATGTCAGCACCTCAAGGGAGTCAAGCACTTTAAGGAGAGGGCGCTCCCGGTGGCTCCAAAGTCAAGGCCACTTGGGCCCATAGGGCCTGCAAAGCCTTCACCCCTTCGTCGGTAGGGTGCAGGCCATCCGCCAATTGCTCCGGGTGGTTTTTGAAGTGCGTATATAAATCCGGCCCCGCAGGAAGTTGGTATTTCTGGGTGAGTTCCTCAATGGCCCTGTTAAACGCGGGGATGGTTTCATGTTGCCCATCCGAGGCATAGGGAATTTTAGCCAAAATGGGCATACGTCCCTTGGAAATCACCTTCTTCACCACACTCTCCAGCGTCTGCGCAAAGGGCTGTACATTCGTGTTGTTGCCGGCAGAATCGTTGCTGCCTATGCCTATGGCCCAATAATAAATGGCGGGGTTATCCTCCATCATTTCGCTAATACGCTGCTCTATGTGCCCTATGTTTTCTCCGCCTATACCCCCATTTAATACCACCGGACTCCTCCGCGAATCCCCTGTACGTACCCCATCGGCAAAACTGGGAAGGTGTTGCGCCGAATTGTCAAACGCCATGGCCGTAATGCTGTCGCCCACAAAAGCCCAGGTGTCACAAACAGCGCCCTCCTTGCACATGCTCATGTCAAAAATGGAAAGCTCATCTATTTGTACCCCATATGGGTAACAATCCTTCGCCGCAGCTCGAATCTCAAAACGCAAAAAAACCTCTCCCGGCTGCAACTCCACCCAATGGCTGCGCGTACGTACACGGTTGTTTTGGACTTCAACCGCTGTGCGCCAATCACCGTCTTCGCCGTTGGTGGAATTCTTCGAAAACAAAACGGCATAGTGGCCGGGGGCGCCATAGGTGGTTTGGTTATAGTCGCTGTTTCCAGAGGCTGTCCATTGCACCAAAATATGGCTGTGGCTTTTGGCAAACTTGACGGCTGCCCAAGGGGGACGCGCCTTGGAATTCGCAGCAGGCTTTCCTGCCTGCCAACCAAAATCACGAAACTTCCCATCCAACAATGCAGCAGCATTTTGCGTCGAAGCATCTGAAAATATTTCTGAGCTCAAAGCCACACGAGGCGTGGGGGGGGGCCAAATTTTTCCGGGCAACAAGTGCAAAGGCGAAGGCACCTCCGCCAAACCACGTTGGGTTGCTTGCGACTCCGCGGCAGGGTTGGGCATTTTTTTCTTCACATTCAAAGGCCGCGCATGGGCGGAAAATCCTCCATCCATAACAACCGTTGATAGCCATAAACCCAGCGCCGCTAGGGTACCCAATGACAAAGCAATAAAAAACTTTTTGAACATTTCCATTCTCCTGGCAGTATACCCATACTGCCGTCTCTCAACAGTGGCTTTTAACCGGTCTAGGGGTTGAGAACGAGACTTTAAATCATTCAACCAAAATACGGGGGACTCGCGCTCCTATGCCGCACAACACTTCATAGTGGAGGCTGTCAATGCATTCGGCCAAAGCGTCGGCATCCAAACATTCGCCCCCTTGCTCGCCCAACAACACCACCTCGTCGCCTACGGCCGCTTGCTCAATGGAAGTCACATCCACCAGGCAAAAATCCATCGCGACACGGCCGATGACTTTCGCCCTTCGCCCATGCAACAACACCTCGCCTCTGTTGGAATAGTCGCGCCCAAAACCATCGGCATAACCCACCGGCAAAGTCGCTACGCGTGTCGCCCGCGTGGCCTTCCACGTCGCATCATAACTGACGGAGTCGCCCGTAGACAATGTTTTCAAATGCGTAATCCCCGTCTTCCAGGAGAGTACCCTTCGCAAAGGCAAACTCCTGGGCCAGCCCTTGGGGAAAAGGCCATAGAGGGCGCCGCCGGGGCGTACCAGGTTGAAAAGCTTGCCGTCCCTCGCCTCGGGCAAAGAAAGCGTCGCCGCTGTGTTGGCAATGTGACGCCACGCGGGGTTGAAACCCAAACGCTGAAAACAGGCCAAGGCCTTCTCAAAACGCCCCAACTGCAGGCCCGTCAACTCGGCCCCCACCTGCTCCGCGCAGGCCAAATGCGTGCACAAACCTTCCAGGCGAAGCTCGGGCCAGGCCTTGAGCTCCGCAATAAATTCCTCTAACTCCGTTAGCACCACGCCGTTGCGCCCCATGCCTGTGTCCACCTTTATGTGCACGTCGGCCTCTTTCCCCAGGCTGCGCAACAAGCGGCCATATTCCTGCAAATGCGCCTTGCGAAACAAGGTGGGCGTCAGCCCGTGCTCCACCACCAGGGGCCAGGCCCCGGCATAGGCCCCCCCCATCACCACTATCCGCCCCCCTATGCCGGCGTGACGTAGCTCTACACCTTCTTCTACCAGGGCGACGGCCAGGCCCCATACCCCGCCGGCCTCCAGCGTGCGCGCGACGTCTACGGCGCCGTGGCCATAGGCGTTGGCTTTCACCACGGCCAGGAGGGGGGAGGGGGAGGCCCAGGTTTTGGTTAATTCCAGGTTATGGAGGAGGGCACTGTGGGAAATTTCTGCACGCGTCGGGCGTATGGGCAAGTCCAGGGCGCGACGCTTGGGGATGGGGATGGGAAGATTCGGAAAAGTCATGGCGGGGACATTCCTGGCTCGGCTGAATAAAAAACGCTGCACTCTAGCCTTGGCATGCTAAAGGCGAAATCTCCACTTTTTCTCACACACCCTATGCTGCCTTTTCGAAAAACAAACAAAGTGGGCGGGGAAGTTGACGCCTATTGCGGCCGCTGCCGTATGGAGTTGGCGCATACCATTCTGGCGATGGTGGACATCCGCATTGCTCGGGTGCGCTGCAATACGTGCCAGACGCAACATGCTATGCGCAAGACGGCGCCGGGGAGTGCCTCCTCTACCCCCACTGCCCCCTCCCCTGCCCCCGGGCGTACGCCTTCCCTAGGCCCTTCCCGGGCCAAAGCCTCCTCCTCCAAAGCCTCCTCCATCCTCCAACTCCTGGCTGAAGCAGACGCTTCCAAAGCCCGTAACTATAGCCCCAGGGAAAGTTTCGCCGAGGGGGACTTCCTCAACCACCCCACCTTCGGCCTGGGCCTCGTGCAGGCGGTACGCGGCGAGAAAGTGGATGTGGCGTTCAGGGCGTTTGAGAAAACGCTTGTCCATGGGAAAATGCCGCCGCCTCAGGAGGAGTGAGGGGGGTTTAGGGGAGTGGGGGGGAGGCCTCTTAGCCCGTACTTCGAATGGATATGGGTTGAGCCCTCTCAGGGTTGGGTCTCCTTTGGGAGCCCGTCATTGTTTTCATCGGTTTCGTCTAGCTTGCCCCCTCGTTTTCCAGGTTGCACAGCCTATCGAAAATGACTGTGGCAATGCGCGAGCAAGCAGCCTTCACGGTTTTCCATTCGTGCCAACGCGGCTCAAGGTTTTTGTATTCGTGGAGTTCCGTCTCTTCCAAGTCATAGGGCAAAGCATTGGCAAGCTGAGTTTGCAACTGCTGCAAGGGGGACTCCCCATTGTCCTGTGGATAGAGTTCGTCGAAGGGTTGCAAGGCAAGCGCGAGTTTCTCGTCGCCCACATAATCGGCCAATGCCACGAAGTCGAGGTAGTCCCGCGTGGCGTTGCGTTTGAGAATGAGCACGCCTTTTATGCGCAAAATTTCTCTCTCCGTTGGGAGGCGAATTTGTTCGCCGTGGAATTTCACAAAAGTCGTTTCCAGCGGCTTTTGGCGGACAAGCTGACGAATCCCGGTTTCAATGCCATCAAGACTGCCGAGAATTTGAACAGGGCGTTGCACACGGGCAGTTTCCCAACCGGCAACAGACTCAAGCAGGGCCAACACCTCGTCGAAGTGGTGACGTAAATCCATCAACACATGGTCTGCATCTCGCGAAAAGCGGTGTTTCGCATAGATTGCTGAAGCCGTGCCTCCAACCAATACCGCCTCCGGCAGGACACCCTGGAGGCGTGCGGCGGATGAGAGCACAAGCTCCCAATCAGGCATCGGTCCGGTGTGCTTCGGCATAGTTCATCCAAAAGTGGTAGCGTTGGGCATAAGGACAGGCCACACGAGGGCGACATACTTGTTCAATCTTCTTCAGCAGGGAAGCATCTGCCAAGGCTGCTTGACGAAGCTTGGCCCAGTCGTTCCAACGGCCGCGTGAAATAACGTCGTCAATCGCAGCAAGCGTAAAACGCTGGTGGTTGAGGTGGCGATGATGCATGGCAAGCCAATGGTTTTGAATAAGCGAGTCTAGCACAACAAAGCCCCCGCCTCCAATGAAGAAGGCGGGGGCCGAGGTTTTCATGAATGACGGTTTCTTAACTCGTTTGAGCCCCCACCCTCAAAACAGGTGGGCGGCGAGGGGCACTTAAAATGGGAGGTGTTGGGGGTGGCCCCCTATTCGTTTCCGTCTTGTTGTCAGCCATATTGGCCTCCTATTGGTAGTGAGACGCTTCCCTTGTTCAAGGGGAAGGCCAGGTACTTGAACACCGCCAATAGTCGGCCCGAGGCCTTAGCCCTCACGGGCTGTTTTTCGGCTTTCGCGCTACCCGGCCAAAATGGCACAAAAAAACCACGTCTGTCGGGCGAGGCAAATCCGCTATTGGAGGTGTGTTCAGCACCTGTTTGAGCTTATAGCTTGGTTTTTGGGGGAAGGCAAGGGGGGTAGCGCAAACTAACGCGCTTTGGCATGGAGCCCCTTTTTCAGCCGCGAAAAAACCGTCTTGTGGTTGTGGCGCTCTGCAGAAGCAGCGGCAGCACGGTCGGCCTTCTTCAGCTTCAACTTCAAGTTCTCCGTCAGTTGTGCATATTTTTCGAGACTCATGACAACCATGGCCCCATAGCCGTTTTTCGTCAGGAAAACAGCTTCCCCGTCGTTGACGACACGCTCTATTTCGGGAAATTTGTTGCGAAGGTCCGAGACGGGCCGAATGCGGATCACAAGCCTGCACCCCTTTTCTGAGACTTTATTTTATCAAAATATTATTAGAATATTATCAGAATATTTCCTTTTTTTCAATAGAGAAGTGCTTTTAAGAATGAAATGCAAGGCAGCATAAAAGCGAAGGGACGCCGGCAGGCGTCCCTGCCCAACCCTCTGCTGCCTGGAGGACTCAAACCCGAGCCCTCTGCCGTCTGCATGGCGCCAACGGTGGCGAGTTTTGAGGCCGCAGTGCACTCGAAGGAGGGGGCTCTGAGGACTGTGCTGATACGTTTCAACCTTGCACCGCGTGTACGGCCCCTCCTGATGCAAACGAATTAAGGGAAGCTCGAAAGGGGTTGCGAATGAGGCTTAGCCCCCCGCTAAGGGGCCCCCGGAGGGTGGTTTTTCTTTGGTTACTTTCTTTTGCGCATGCAAAAGAAAGTGACTCGCCGGTAGGCGAAACCTGCTGCTGCCGCGCAGCGGAAATGCCCGGGCCGCAGGCCCAGCACCAAAAAACCCCGCCCGGAGGGCAGAAGAATTGTTTTTGAAAACAGCCGGGCCGCAGGCCCAAAAAATACTCCTCAAAGAGGCAAAATAAAGCCGCCTGCAAGGCGAAAAAAACTATTTTTAAACTAAAATAACGCTCTAAAAAAAATGCTTTTAACCCCCGCCCGGAGGGCAAAAAAAATCTCTTTAATTGGAAGACTCCCCCCATGCTCGCCTGCGCCCATAAGCTTGCTCCAACAACCTCAACAAGGCCTGCCCCTTGGGCTCCTCCTCTAAGGCGGCTTGAAGACAGCTCAACTCCGCCTGGTAGCGCTGCATGGCCACAAGCAAAGCCTCTCGGTTGGCCATACAAATGTCTTCCCACAAGGAAGGCTCACTCTTCGCAAGCCGCATGAAACTGAAAAAACCGGGCCCCATGCCCGCATGCAAACTCGGACTGTCCTCCCCCAAAGCATTGGCCAAAGCAAAAGCCAAAAGGTGCGGCAAATGACTCGTAAAAGCCAAAATGTCGTCATGCTCCTTGGCCGTCATTTCCACCACCTTAGCCCCCAACGCCTTCCAAAAAAAACCTATCTCCTCCCGGGCACCCCTCGCCATAGCCTCGTGCGGTACCAATAACAACTTGCTGCCTACAAATAACTCCGCTCGCGCCGCCAACGCCCCCGCCTTCTCACTGCCTGCCAAAGGGTGACAAGGGACAAAATGCGACGGCACCCTCCCCAATGCCGCCTCTACTTGCTGAAGTACATTCTGCTTGCTGCTCCCTACATCCATCCACAATAGCCCCTCACGGAGAGCAGGCCCCAATTGCTTCAATACCTCAGGCAAATAACGCATGGGCATGGCCAAACACAGCAAGTCCGCATGTGCCGCCTCCTCCATCGCCACAACCTCGTCTATGGCCCCCACGGAATGCGCCTCCTCCAACGCCCGGGCACTCTTGTCCACCCCCCATATGCGCATTTGAGGAAAGGCCTTCTTCGCCGCCAAACCCACCGAAGCCCCTATGAGGCCGGTGCCTACCACAGCCATATTCCTCAAATGCTTCACAATAGGCCTGCCTTCCCAAAAATATGCCCCTGAAAAAAACCAATAAAGCCATGAAAATGCAATAAAACTACGCGAAACTGAAACCGATGGACCCTCGCCCCTCCCTTGCTTATTAGAAAAAACAGACCCCCCTATGCAAGCAACTCTAGCCCCTTAGCCCGCCTTTTCCTGCCCGCTTCACCCCAATGCTTTTTAGGGACGGCTCCTCCATGCCTCAAAGACTGTTAACTCGCGTTATTAAAACCACACTCTAAGCTTATGTATTGGAACTGACCCCAAAATCGCTTAGAATGTCAAGGAACTGTTTACAAAGGATTCATTGCACATTAGAAGAGTCACCCTTTAAAGGGGGAAAATACGAAAAAACAAAACAGCACAGCAACACAAAACTCCAGCCCATGAGGATTTTGGGGGTTATGCATTAAGTCAACCCAAGAACACTTTCGACATTTGGAGCACAAAATGAAAGGTTTGTTCGGCGATTTGCAGACAATGCCCATGGAAGAAATGGCTGTCTATTTGGGTAAGCAAAAGGCTTCGGGAACACTCAACCTTGAGCGCGGCTGGGTGCGCAAACAGGTACGCCTGCAAAATGGCACCATTATCAACGCAAGCTCGAATGATCCACGCGAGTTCCTCGGCCAATTCCTCATCAACCTCGGCTATATCACCGAAGAGCAATTCCACCGCGCCTATGAAACTCAAAAACAAACCAAAATCTTCCTGGGACGCATCCTCATTATGACAGGCACCGTCACCGAAGAAATGGTCCTCTCGGTGCTCAACCTCAAAATGCGCGAAACCCTCTTCGAAACCTTCCTCTGGGAAGACGGCAGCTTCGCTTTCCTCCCCGAAAAAGCGCAACAAGCCACCCAAACCGAACTCAAACTCTCAGCACCTCTGCTCGAAATGTATGCCGCAGGCAAACAACGTAAAGAACAATGGGAGACCATTCGCCAATTGCTGCCTTCTACGGACATTCATTTTCGCGTCTTCAGAGAAAAATTCTCAGGCATATTGTCCAAAACCTCCCTGGTCTCCCGGATCGTTCGCTTGGCAGAAGAAACCCACAGCCTCGCCGAAATCGCCTTGCAACTGCATGCAACCGACTTCTTCCTCTTTCAACACGTCTATGCCTTGGTTCAAGCAGGCGTCCTCGCCCCTAAAGACAAAAACGAGTTGCCCCCCCTCCACCTCCATGAAGAAGACGACGAGGCCTCCTCCAGCAAACACCTCCTCCAACAAGCCCAATCCTGCCTCAAAGAAGGTGAATTGCGCGAAGCCTCTGCCTTTGCCAAACGTGCCCATGCACGTACGCCTACGGCCGAAACACTGGCCCTCTCCCAGTCCACCGAAAGCCAACTCCTCAACGAATTGCGCGACAAATGGCTGGAGCAAAAACGTACGCCTGTGCTCGCTGTCCCCGCAGAACAAATTAAATACTTGTCGCTGTCCGCGCCCGAGCGCTACCTCCTGTCGCGCATCGACGGAAACCGCAGCCTCTCCGCCATCATCCACGTCAGCCCCATGCGCGAAGTCGAAGCCATCAGCCTCTTTGAGCACTTCTGTGAGCTGGGCTGGGTCAAATTCCTACAGTCCGACAGCACAGAAGCCGTCTTCGGAACAACCCACCCCTCCCCTTTGGCTGGCCCTCCTAAATCCCCCTTCCCCTTTTGAAACACCCCCTCTATAAAATACGCTGCCCCCCTAGGCTTCAAAACATCCTACCTCGGCTCCGGCTTAAAACCGCACGCGTAGGAAATGGGTTTGCCAAGCCTTTTGCCAATTTGCTAGAAGGCTTTCCTGAAAATAAAAACACCATCAGAATGGCCAACACATTCAAAGGCTGTATATTTCGTGTATTCACTTTAGGACAGAGGACTTTATGAAGGTAAATGCCGTAGTCGTTTTCGTGGTCGGATTGGTCGTCGGTTTCGCCATAGGCGGTATGCTGAACCCCTTCGGCAAAAAGACAAGTCCCTTAACCGCAGAAACAGCAAAACCTGCCTTAACACCTGATGAGGCGGATAAACCTAAACCCCCCGTAAGACAACCCAGACCCCTCCCCAAACCCGCCCAAACCACTTTTAAAGTCCCCGTCGAGAATGCCCCTGTCTTGGGCCCCACCGATGCGCTCGTTACCGTCGTTACCTTCTCGGACTACCAGTGCCCCTTCTGCTCAAGACTGGATGGCACGCTCTCTCAGCTCCATAAGGAAATGAAAGAAAAAGGAAAACCCTTCCGCATCGTCATGAAACAATTTCCTCTGAACTTCCACAAAGACGCCAAACCCGCAGCCATGGCAGCTTTGGCAGCGGGCGCCCAAGGCAAATATTGGCAAATGCATGAGCTCCTCTTCAAGGACACCAAAGCCTTGGACGCCTCTTCTCTGGAAAATTATGCCAAACAACTGGGCCTCGATATGGCCAAATTTAAGGCCGACTTGAATAACGAAACCTTTAAGGCTCAAATAGAGGCCGATATGGCCCTGGGTTCCAAAGTGGGCGTCTCGGGAACTCCCGCCTCCTTTATCAACGGACGCTTCGTTTCCGGAGCCAGGCCCAAAGAGGATTTGGAGGCTCTCGTCGATGAAGAAATTCTCAAAGCACAACAACTCGTCACCCAAGGCACGCCCGCAGACAAAGTCTATGAGAAAATTTTAGAGTCCGCTTTGGAAGAGGCCCCCAAACCTAAAGCCGTTGTCAAAGACAATATCCCCATCCCGGACAATGCTCCCAGCAAAGGCCCCAAAAATGCCCCCGTTACTGTGCTCATTTGGTCCGACTTCGAATGCCCCTTCTGCTCCAAAGTCGTCCCCACCCTCCAGGCTCTTGAGAAAAAATATGCCAACCAAGTCAGGTTCGTCTTCAGAAACCTCCCCTTGGATTTTCATAAAAATGCCCAAAAAGCAGCCGAAGCCGCCATGGCCGCCCATGCACAAGGCAAATTCTGGGAAATGCATGACATGCTCTTCGAAAACCAAAAAGCCTTGGATGCGGCTTCTTTGGCCTCCTATGCCCAAAAACTGAAATTGAATGTGAAAAAATTCCAGGAGGCCTTGGATAAGAATACCTATGCCGAATATGTGAACAGCGACTTGGCCACTGCAAAAAAATATTCCATCAACGGTACGCCCACTTTTATTATTAACGGCCAGGAAATTTCAGGAGCACAGCCTCAAGCCAGCTTTGAAAAAATGATAGATGCCGCTTTGGCTAAGGCTAAAGAGCCTAAACCTGCTAACCCCCCCGCGGCTAAACCAGGAGCGAAGACGAACCCATAGGTTTAGGTTTAAGCTTAGGTTTAAAAGGCAGCCCCCCAAAAAAGGGCTGCCTTTATTTTTCCCTGCACCCTTCTTCTCGAAAAACAGGCTGCTTCCTCCCCCGGCTTTCTTGCATCAACAACTCCAAGGCTTCCAACTGCGTCTGCAAGTTGGCCAGTTGCTCAGGCTGGCTTTCTGTCAAGTCGAACAAGTGCAGAATACGGTCCACACAACGCTCTATATGCTCTGCACGCTCTACGCTGATGCGGCGAAGCAACAAATCCGCCCCCGCCTCCATGAGTACACGCGCTACAGCGTCACGGGAGCGCAGCTCCTCCGCCGGCCTGGCCTCCCCCCCACCTCTCATCAACCTTAAGCCATGCGTGGCCTGCTTTGAAGACGGGTGCTTCCTTTGTTCCATGAGCGCCAACCTAACGCGTATGCACAACAAAGAAAGAAAAACGCCCGACAAACGGCGCCTGGCTTGTGTGAGACTGTGACTTGCAGGCAAAAAAACCGGGGAGGAGGCCCCTGTCTCGTCCCCGGTTTTTGTTTTTCATGGAGCAACGTTGTTCAACGAAACTCATTGGGTGAAGGTTTCTATGGCTGAACAACAAGCTGGCCAGTGGTTTGAACGGCAGCCCCTGAACTGTTGTCTGCCTGGCCATAGCCATTGTTCCCCCAACAACGCACCGTGCCGTCGGCCCGCAAGGCACAGGTGTGATGCCCACCCGCAGCAATGGCTACTGCATCATTGAGGCCCACGGGGACAGTGCTCTGATCATTGCTGTCCAACCCCCAACAACTTACCGTGCCGTCGGCATGCAAGGCGCAGGTGTGAGAATCACCCGCTGCAATCGCTACCGCATGGAGACCCGGTGGGACATCTGTTTGTCTATAGCCATTATATCCCCAACAATGCACCGTGCTGTCAGCCCGCAAGGCACAGGTGTGCCACTGGCCCGCAGCAATCGCTATCGCACCGAGGTCTCCTTGGTCATCTGTCTGTTGATAGGTATGATATCCCCAACAACTTACCGTGCCGTTGGCCCGCAAGGCACAGGTGTGACTTTCGCCCGCGGCAATCGCTACCGCACGGAGGCCCTCTGGGACAGTTGTTGCTTCATGGTTATCGCTTCCCCAACAACTCACTGTGCTGTCGACCTGCAAAGCACAGGTGTGCCAACCACCCGCAGCAATCGCTACCGCACGGAGGTCTTCTGAGACCGTTGCCTGACCAGAGCCATTCCTCCCCCAACACCTCACCCTGCCGTCGGCTTGCAAGACACAGGTGTGCCACTGGCCCGCAGCAATCGCTATCGCACGGAGGCCCGCTGGGACATCTGTCTGACCATAGTATGTCTTATAGCCATCTGTCTTTGTTATCCCCCAACAACGCACCGTACCGTTATTTTGCAAGGCACAGGTGTGCTCATAGCCCGCAACAATGCTCCCACGCAGAGCCGTTCCACCCCAACAGCCCCCCGAGGCGTGAGGGCTGCCTATGTCTATAACTGCAGACGTCATCGTCTGGCGGCCCACCATGCCATCGCGGCCTAAAACTGCCTCAGGATTCACATGCTCCAGTGGAAACAAGGACTCTGTGTTTGTCAAAGTGGTTTGGAAAGCATAGGCGGGAGAGGTGGACTTGCCTCCAACGTTGTCTTGTACCGTCCAATGGGCGGCATGCGTGTTGGGCACAAAATGCTCTGCCCTTAGAGGGCAACGAAAGCCTGCGTTGTTTCCACTCAGGCCTTCAGGACACAAGGTGTCAATGGCGCCTGTGCTGCTCGCATAAACCAAAGGAGGCTGAATGCCAGGCTCACCCCATAACTCCATAGACGTGCAGTCATTGGAAAACTGTGCACGGGTTAAACGAGGTTGAAGGAGAGGCGCTTGGGTGATGTCCACCGTTGCTCCGGCAGGCCCTGCCCGGAACACCACAGTGGCGCGGCGCTCTGTGTCGCCGCTGTTTTTTTGTACCTTCACCGTCAACACCGCGTTGCCGCTGCCAGAGCTCGGCTCCACACGGCACCAGCTCCCTTCGCTGGTGCAACTCGCCGTCCAGCCTGTGTTGGAAACCAGGTTGAAACTTTTTTCGCCGGCCTCCCCAGAGTCGAAAACAAGCTCCGCTAAACTCACACCAAGTTTTGGCCCAACTAGAAAGTCTTGCCCCTCGTCCTGGCAGGCCGCCAACATAACAACCAAAACCCACAACACCCCTAAGGCTGAGCCTCTTCTTCCTGTACCCATTTTCTCCTCCTGTCCCATTCCTCAATAACTGTTGATTCTGTAAGTATCTGTATGCTCTAGCCTACACTTTATAGGATAAATTTTTAAATTCATAGCCTTATTTCTAACATAAAAACAGGAGCTTGTCTGTTTTTAAACGGCCTTAATTCCACCTCTGGACCTTTCTTCTTCACCCGTGAAACTGGAGCCTTATCCGTATGTTTCGCGACATTGTGTTATCTGTAGGTATCACCTACACTACGTCCTAATTCCATACATTCATTTAAATGCGGTAGCATATGGCAATACCCGTAGTTGAATGTGAGGCCAGGTAAACATTCATAGGGGTCGCCCCATGAATCTGCAGTTTTTCAAGCACCGAATCTACCACTTCTCCGGTGTAGTCAGTCTGCTCTATGCCTTGACGGGTTGTTATGGAGGTAGCGAAACCGTCGACAGAGGCGTCGGCGAAGGCGTTGAAACCCCCACGGAAGAAATGCTTGCCGCTTTCTGTAAAACGCAGCGACAACAGTTTCACCAAGAGGTTTGGGCGCCTTTAATCGTCAAAACTTGCCAAGGCTGCCACAACACTTCGGGGCTTGCCGCCTTGGATGCGCACGCGCGCTTTGTCCTTTTGCCTGAAGCCTATCCCAATGCCGCACAGGCCAACCTCAACACCATCGCCTCTATGGCCAGAGAGCAGGTGGAGGGCGCCTCCTATTTGCTGGCAAAAATTTCAGGAAAAATTCCACATGGCGGAGGCAACATTTATGCAGAGGGCAGTCCAGAGTATGTGCAACTTCAAAATTTCATCGCCCAACTGGACAAGCAAGAGGCCTCCTCCCAACCCCTCCTCCCCTCCGCCTGTCTACATGTCGCCCCAAGCATGGACGAGCGACTCAATACGGTACGCAGCTTGGATTCTCAGGCAACATTTCGCAAAGCCGCCATCAACATTGCAGGACGTCTCCCCACGCCGACAGAGAATGCGCAGCTTGCACAATTTCCAGACAGGCTGGACGAATTCTTAGAGGTCCTGCTTCAAGAGGAGGCTTTCTATGTGCGTCTCAAAGAAATTTTTAACGACGCTTTCATTTTCTCCCAAAGGGGACAAGTGGCGTTTTCCAGAACTTATTTCCAAACAGAATCTATAAACGGCGTATTCGCAAGAAGTCTGGATTATCCAAATTTTGACGTTCTTTATAACAACTCGCTCGCTACCGAAACCTATATCTCCCTGTGGGAAGAGCCTTTGGCGCTCATCGCCTATATCGCTCGGGACAACCGCCCCTTCACCGAAATCCTCACCGCCAACTATACGGTGGTTAACCCCTATACGGCCTATCTCTATGGGCTTAGAGATGAACTCCCTCCCAGCGGTACCCCCATCAACAACTGGGAACCTGCCACCGAATTGTGGCAACGTCGCGGCGCTGCAACCGCAACGCTCGTTCCCAGAGCAGGCGTCTTGTCCACACCCGCCTTCTTGGCCCGCTGGACCACAACCCTCACCAACCGCTCACGCGGCCGGGCCGAATTCCTCTCTAAAAATTTCCTCGCAACCAGCATCCTCTCCTTCGCTCTGCGCCCCGTCAACAGCACCCAACTGAATTCCACCGACAGGCCCACCGTCAACAACCCCGCTTGCGCCGTTTGCCACTATTATATGGACCCCCTGGCAGCAACCTTTACGGGCTTTCATTATTCACGCAATGCCAGCTATGCGCCCACGCTCACCACATGGTGGAACAATCCGGATTATTTGGCCGGCTTCCAAGGCGAAGCCTTTGAATTCCCCGTGAAGAACCCCACCAAAGCCATGCCGTGGATGGCACAACATATCGCCGAAGACATCCGCTTCCCCTATGCCATGGTGTTGCGCGTCTTCGAGGGCGTTACGGGCATAAAACCCTTGGAATACCCCAGAGACACAGAGCATCCGAATTATGCGTTGATGCTGTCTGCCTGGGAAAGCCAAAACGCTTTCCTCCATGAAGCGGCCTCTCATATGGCTCAACAGGGTATGAATATAAAAGTGGCCTTTAAGGAAATTTTGCTAAGCCCCTATTTCCGGGCAACGCAAGACCCCAACCTCCCCGAAGACTTGGTCGCCGACTTGGGTGAAGGACGACTGCTCACCCCTGAAATGCTCGCACGAAAAATACGCGCCACTCTCGGCACTCACTGGGGGGCGTTTCGTGTTGCTATACCTCAAGACTATGACTTCCTGACGATAGATTATAACATCCTCTATGGAGGGCTACACCCGACTGAAAACCCCCTGCGGCTAACTCAAATAAATACGATGATGATAGCCGTCGTAAGAGCTATGGCCCAAGAAATGGGCTGCCGCATCCCCGCTTGGGAATTCAGCAAGCCGCCCAACGAGCGAGTCGTCTTGACAAAAGTACAACTCGACACACAACCCCTTCGCCGAAACTCTCCCTCCGGCCCACTCGAAGCCGATACAGCAGGAGAACGCGCCATCCGCGAAAACCTGGCCTATCTCCACAAACGCCTCCTCGGAGAAACCGTCTCCCCCAACTCCCCCGAAGTCGATATCAGCTATGGGCTCTTCGTGGATGCCTGGAGCGAACGTGAAGCCCTCTCCGAAAAAACCATCAATCATATAAATTGCAACGGCACCCTAGAGCTGAACAAGGCAAACGCAACCCATAACAATTTTGCCGCATTGCCAACGGAGCGACAGATTACAGAAGACCCCTTTTTCACCCTCTATGCATGGGAAGCAACACTCACCTACATGCTGATGGATTTTCGCTTTATTCACGAATGAGGAGACACGCCATGGACAGACGAACTTTCTTGAAGGCAGTCGGTAGCTTTGCTGTTCTCCTCCCCTGGGTAGGGCAAAAGGCTTTCGCCCAAAGCCCCCGCTATCAGGGCCCCTTCCTCCTTTGTATTAACGCCGGCGGCGGTTGGGATACCACCATGTTCTTTGATCCCAAAAGCGCCTATATCAACAACAATGGCGTCTCTACGATCGTCAATAGATCCTATACGCAACCCGAAACTTTGGGCCGCTTCAGCTATGCCCCTGTTCCCTTCGAGCAAAGCACGACAACCGGCCTCGTCACGCTTCACAGCCCACAGACGTTCCTCACAAGGCACGGGAATCGCCTGCTCGTCATCAACGGCGTGGACGCTCAAACCAATGCCCATCAGGTGGGCGAACAAATTGTGTGGAGCGGCCATATCGCTTCAGCATATCCCTCCATCGGCGCCCTGCTTGCAGCCAAGGCCAGTCAAAGCCTGGACTTGCCTTGCGCCTATCTCGTCAACAACGGCGGCTATACGAGGACGCTGGGCCTTGTGCCTCTCAGCCAAGCGAACACCTCAAACATCAGCAGCATCGCCTATGAAGGGTATTTTCGAGGAGCAACTCCCAGCGCCTCAACACCTGAGCCCAACCTCTTCTCCCCGAAAACCAGCCAACGCATTCGGGAAGCCAATGAACGACGCATTGCACAGCTCAACCAACAACTGAGCATGCCTGCAAGCAAAAAAGCCCTGAAACGCTATAACGAAGCCGTGTTGACCCAAAACGGTTTGGCGCCTCTCGCCGCCCAACTGTCCTCGTTGAACACCACCATTGCCAGGTTAAGACCGGGCGCGGCGAATACCGGCAGCATCAACACTGTGCTCCAGCAAGCCAATTTGGCCCTCTGCGGCTTTTCCGTGGGCACCACAGTGTCCGCTTCCATTTCATTCGGAGGGTTTGATACGCACAGCACCAACGACACCAATCAACAGCTGCGCCTGGGCCTTCTCTTCGTGCTCATTGAGCATATCCTCAATCAAGCTGAAGTCATGGGGCTCTCGGACCAACTCTATGTCGTCGTCGGAAGCGAATTTGCTCGAACACCCTTCTACAACGCCCAAAATGGCAAAGATCATTGGAATGTCACCAGCCTCATGGCCTTCGGCCCCCAAATTCAAGGCGGCCGCGTCGTCGGCGCTACCAAGGACAACCTCTATCCCGACTATGTCAGTCGCAGCGATCCCTCGCAACGCGCTGATCCATCCAACGGCATTGTGCTCAAACCCTGGCACGTACACCGCGAATTGCGGCGCGTCCTGGGCCTTTCGGGAACCCCTTGGGACGCCACCTATGGGTTGATAGATAACGATAAACCTATTCCCCTCTTCTAAGCCGCCTATTGAAATCCATCCCCCCCCCATGGGTAAAAAAATACTCTTTGCAGCAACTTAACCCAGTGTTAGCTGCACATAACACTCACAAACGGTTCCTATTCCATACACACAGTCATATGGTTTAGTGTGGGGAAATACAATAGGGATACACCATTGGTGGAGTGTGGGGGCAGGTAAACATTCATAGGGGCCGCGCCATGAATCTACAACTTTCTAAACACCTACTTTGCCGCCTTGGTATGGCGCTCAGCCTACTCTATGTTTTGACGGGCTGCCACGGAGGCGTCAACAATGCCTCCTCCGACTCTGAAGAGATCTTGCTTGACGCTTTCTGCCAAACGCAGCGGCAACAATTCCACCAGGAGGTTTGGGGGCCTTTGTTCGTCAAAACTTGCCAAGGCTGCCACAACACCTCGGGACTCGCATCCTTGGATGCAAAAGCACGCTTTGTCCTGCTGCCTGAAACCTATCCCAATGCCGCTCAAGCCAACCTCAACACCATCGCCTCCATCGCCCAAGAGCAGGTGGAGGGCACCTCCTATTTGCTGGCCAAGGTTTCAGGGAAAATTCCACATGGCGGAGGCAACATTTATGCAGAGGGCAGTCCAGAGTATATACAACTGCAAAACTTCATCACCCAACTTGCCAGCCAAGAGGCTTCTGCCCAACCCATCCTCCCCTCCTCCTGCGAGCAGATCGCCCCAACAACGGACCCCCGGCTTGACGCTGTGCTCACCTTGGATGCCAAAGCAACGTTCCGAAAAGCCGCCATCAACCTCGCCGGGCGCGTCCCCACCGCTGCAGAAAACTCCCGCCTCGCACAGTTTCCAGAAAAGCTGGACGAGTCCTTGGAGGCTCTGTTGGAAGAGGAGGCCTTCTATGAGCGCCTTAAAGAAATTTTTAACGACGCTTTCATCCTCTCCAAAAGAGCACAGGCGGGGTTTAGCAAATTTTATTTCCAAACAGTCTCTTCTCTCGTTACAGACTATCCAAATTACGAAGAGTTCGGCTCCACTACCCAAGCTCGGGAACTGTATATCTCCCTCTGGGAAGAGCCTCTGGCCCTCATCGCCTATATCGCTCGGCATAACCGCCCCTTCACCGAAATCCTTACGGCTAACTATACGGTTGTGAACCCCTATACGGCCTACCTCTATGGCCTTGGACCCCGACCCCTCGTCGACGCCCCCATCAACGACTGGAAACCCGCCACCGAATTGCGACAACGCCGAGGCATGACAACCGAAGCCCTCGTTCCCAAAGCAGGCGTTTTGTCCTCCCCCGCTTTCTTGTCCCGGTGGACCACAACCTCCACCAACCGCTCCCGCGGCCGGGCCGAGTTTCTCTCCAAAAATTTCCTCGCAACCAGCATCCTCACCTTTGCCCTCCGCCCCGTCAACAGCAGCCAACTGGACTCCAAAGACAAGCCCACCGTCAACAACCCCGCTTGCGCCGCTTGCCACTATTATATGGACCCCCTGGCCGCTACCTTTACGGGCTTCTCCCAGGGGGCATACGCCAGCTATCAACCCCACCTCTCCACCTGGAACAATCAGGATTTTCTGGCCGGATTCCAAGGCGAAGTCTTTGAATTCCCCGTGAAGGACCCCACCAAAGCCATGCCGTGGATGGCACAGCGCATCGCTGCAGACGTCCGCTTCCCCTATGCCATGGTTTTGCGCGTCTTCGAGGGCGTTACGGGCAGAAAACCTTTGGACTACCCCAGGGATACCAAAAACCCCAATTATGATCTGCACCTGTCTGCCTGGGAAAGCCAAAACGCTTTCTTGCACCAAGTGGCCTCTCATATGGCTCAAGAGGGCATGAATATAAAAGTAGCCATCCAGGATATTTTGCTAAGCCCCTATTTCCGCGCAGCTCAAGATCCTAACCTCCCCGCAGACTTGGCCATGGGCCTTGGCGAAGGACGCCTGCTGACGCCGGACATGCTCGCACGAAAAATACGCGCAACGCTCGGCGCCCACTGGGGAAGGTTCCGCGTCGCCATACCCAAGGATTATGACTTTCTAACGGAGAATTATAACACCCTCTATGGCGGGCTCCATCCAACGGAAAGTCCCATTCGCCTGACTGAAATGAACACGATGATGAGCACCGTCGTCAGAGCCATGGCCCAAGAGATGGGCTGCCGCATCCCCGCCTGGGAGTTCACCAAGCTGCCCCAGGAGCGCACCGTGTTGACCAAAGTCCAACGCGATACGCAACCCCTTCGCCAAAACTCTCCCAGTGGCCCTCTCGAAGTCGATAGGGAAGGAGAAAACACCATCCGCGAAAACTTGGCCTATCTCCATGAACGCCTCCTCGGAGAAACCGTCTCCCCCAACTCCCCCGAAGTCGACATCAGCTATGCACTCTTCGTGGATGTCTGGAGAGAGCGCCAAAAAGACAATCTAACAGGGATTAAGTATACGAGTTGCAGAGGCGTGTGGGCGTTGAACAAGGCCAACGAAGCCGGTACCGATTTTGCCGTATTGCCAGTGGATGATCAAATAACAACAGACGGTTTTTTCACCCTCTATGCCTGGGAAGCCGTGCTCACCTATATGCTGATGGATTTTCGCTTTATTCACGAATGAGGAAACACACCATGGACAGACGAACTTTCTTGAAAGCAGCTGGCAGCTTCGCCGTTCTTCTCCCCTGGATGGGCCAAAAGGCTTTCGCCCAAAGCCCTCGCTACCAAGGCCCCGTCCTCATCTGCATTAACGCCTCCGGTGGGTGGGATACCACCATGTTCTTTGATCCTAAAGGCCCCTATGTTGACAGAAGAGGCGCCGATGCCATCGCCAATAAAGCCTATGAGCAACCCGCAACCTTAACCCCCTTCAGCTATGCCCCTGTCACCTTTACACAAAGCTCCGCAGCAGGCCCCGTTGAGCTTCACAGCCCAGAGGAGTTTCTCACAAAGTATGGAAGACGCCTGCTCCTCGTCAATGGCCTGGACACCGAAACCAATGCCCATCCGGTCGGCGAACAGATCGTTTGGAGCGGCCACATCGCTTCAGAATATCCCTCCATCAGCGCCCTCCTCGCAGCCCAAGCCAGCCAAAGCATGGACTTGCCTTGTGCCTATCTCGCCGGCGGCGGCTATACGAGAACGCTGGGCCTTGTGCCTCCCACCCAAGCCACACTCGCCAACGTGCGCAGCATCGCCTATGAAGGGTATTTCCATGGAACCGCTCCAAGTAGCCCAACATCCGCCCCCAACCTCTTCACCCCGGAAACCAGTCAACGCATCCGGGAAGCCAATGCACAGCGCATTGCACAGCTCAACCAACAACTGATCTTGCCCGAAAGCAAAGGAGCCCTGGGGCGCTATGACAAAGCCTTGCTGGCTCAAAGCGGTTTGGAGCCTCTGGCGGATAAGCTGGCCTCGACTGCCATCACCATCGACAGGCTGAAAACAGGCGCGTCCAACACCACCGGCATCAACACGGCACTCCAACAAGCCGACTTGGCTCTCTATGGCTTTTCTTTGGGAATAGCGGTGTCGGCATCCATTTCATTCGCAGGTTTTGGTTTTGATACGCACAACGCCAACGACAGCGGTCAACAGCTCCGCCTGGGCCATCTCTTCATACTCATTGAACGTATCCTCACTCAGGCCGAGGAGATGGGACTTTCAAATCGACTCTATGTCGTCGTCGGAAGCGAATTCGCACGATCGCCCTTCTATAATACCGACAATGGCAAAGATCATTGGAATGCCACCAGCCTCATGGTTTTCGGCCCCGAAGGCAAAATCCGAGGAGGCCGCGTCGTCGGCGCTACGGAGAGCGATCTCTATCCCGCCTATGTCAACCCCGCTAACCCTACAGAGCGTTTGTCTGTAAATTCAGGCGGCATGGTGATTAAACCCCGGCACGTGCACCGCGAATTGCGGCGCGTCCTGGGCCTTCTGGGCACCCCCTTGGAGGCTGCTTATGGGTTGATAGATTATGATAAAGCTATCCCCCTCTTCTAATTCGATATGCCTAGCCCTCTCTTCTGGTATGCTCGCCCCTTCTTGAAAAGTTATAGACTGTTGATATTTTCTCTTTGAAAAACCAACTCGTCTCTTTGAGAGACCCATGCCCTGGGAGAAACGAATGCCGCGCGTGCTTGTGCCTTTGGCCAAAGGTTGTGAAGAAATGGAAGTCGTCACCATCGTCGACATTCTCCGCAGAGCCGGAGCTGCTGTCGTGCTCGCCCAACTTGAGGAGGGGCCCGTAGGAGGTGCGCATGGACTCGTCCTCCAAGGGGATACGACACTCGACAAAGTGCTGAATGAGACCTTCGACATGCTGGTGCTCCCCGGAGGCACCGAGGGAAGCCGACGCCTCGGCGAAGACACACGCATCGCCGCCAAGGCCCAACAAATGGCCCACGACAACCAACTGCTAACGGCCATCTGCGCCGCCCCCGGCGTCCTGGCCAAAGCAGGCCTCCTGGACGGTAAAAAGGCCGCCTGCTACCCCACGTGCCTGGATGCCTTCCCCGCTGTCCAACAGGAGCTTCAACCCGTCGTCCGCGACGGACAATTCATTACTTCACGCGGCCCGGCCACCGCTGTTGCCTTCGCCCTTCACCTCACCGAAGCTTTGTTCGGCCCCGAAAAACGCAAAGAAGTCGCACGGCAAATCCTCTGTCCTGAAAGCTAGAAAGGTTTCCAGTTGAAGGGAGTGCTTCCAAACGCCTCCTTGTCCCATGGGACGGGAGGGAGGGTTTTGCTTGTTTTGAGAGGCCACCTGGGCTAACTCCCCAGGGGGGCCATTTCAATTATAGAAGCATTGGGTTTATAACCGGAGACGACGATGAGAGCTTTTTTCTTCCTCTGCTGGGCTTGGGCTGGGCTGTGCCTCGCCGCTAACCCCACACCACCCCTAACGGCTACCCCTGCGGAGACCCAACCCCTCCCCCCTATACGCATTTTCTTCGGCCATAACTCCGTCGGCGATAATATGCTCGAAGGCCTGCAACGCGCCCTGCCTACCCTCCGCATTGTCCGCAGCAAGGACGCTTCCTCCCTCGTACAACCGGGCCTTGCCCACTTCTCCACCGATAACAACGCTAACCCCTCCCAAAAAATAGCCGTATTCGAGCAGTGGATGAATGCCGGCCTCGCCAAAGTCGCCAACCTCGCCTTTAACAAATTCTGCTATATGGACTTCAATGCCCAGACGGATGTGCCCGCACTCTTCAAAACCTATAGGGCCTCCATGCAGCGCCTCGCCGCCGCTTATCCTAAAGTACAGTGGCTGCATGTGACCGTTCCCCTCAAGGGCAGTTGGGATGTACACGGAAATAAAAAACGTGAGCAGTTTAATCAACTTCTACGCGAAACCTATGGCGCTAAAGTCTTTGACTTGGCCAAGCTTGAGTCCACTCGCCCCAACAACAGCATAGAACGTACACCCCAAGGCGCCCCCGCCCTCGTCAAAGCTTATTCGGACGACGACGGCCACCTTAACCTGCTCGGACAGCAGCGCGTTAGCCAGGCCTTTATCCCCTTCCTCGCAGAATGGGCCCCTCCTCCTGCTCCCCCCTCTCCCCCTAAAAACTGAACCTCCCCTATGCGGCCCCTCGCCTATAATACCCCCCACTCCCCTGCCCTCTGCCTCTGCTTGCTCTTGCCTTTGGCCGCAACTTGGGGGGCCTGCGACGCCCCCAAACCCCTCTCCCCTGCCCCCACCCCCTTCTCTCAAGAGGAGAAACAAAGTTTGAATGACAAACGCATCTTCTTCGCTCACCAGTCCGTAGGCCAAAACATCCTCGACGGGCTCCGCGAAATCAACAGCCCCCTCCCCCCATACCCCCCCCACCCCCCCCCCCCCCCCCCCCCCTTTCCCCCTTTCCCCCCCGGAAAAAAAAAAAAAATTTTTTAAAAACGGGGTGGGGGTTTTAAAAAAAAGAGTTGGGGGGGGGGGGGGGGTTGGGAGGTGGTGGGTTTTTTTT
>WQYA01000011.1 GCA_009781495.1 Cystobacterineae bacterium | reverse complement strand
GTGCGGCGCGATGCGCCGCAGGGCAGCTGTGTTCCTCCCCCCCCGACCCCCCAAGGGGGGCGCAAGTAACCCAAGAAAAACCACTCTGCGAGGCTGGAGGCATTTAGACTGTGGCCCCCCTGCGCTGCCCGTTAAGCGGGCCGTACGCACCCCTGCCTAGCGTGCTTCGCATTAACGCTATGCTACGTCTAACTTAGGCCCTACCCCCCACTCACCCTACCTCCCGTGCGGGGCCCCGGCCATCGGCCCTCGCCGCCGGCGCTTCTTTGGCAGCAATCCGAAAACTTCTTGGAACACGACGAGCTGCCCGCTGCCAACTTGGGGGGAGTGCAAACGAGAGGCGCTGCGTTTCGCTGGACGGGGACAAGAGGGTTAAACCCAAAACCGGCTTAGGCTTGAGGGGGGGCGCTAAACAGGTTCTGCTCGTCGAGGAATACCCGGACGGCATATTTTTGGAATAACCACGCCCAAAGGAGACTGAGGGCCAAAACCAGGAGCGCAGGGCCATATTCCAGGTTGCCAAAAACACAGGCCTTCGCCAATAACGCCCAATTCACCAACGGTACCCAGGCCCAAAACCAGGAAAGCTCCATGCCCGGCAACACCACCACCGTGCTGGCCATCAACGCCGCCATCGCCGCCAGAGAGGTTGCCGTCTGGCTCGCCTTCAGTGTACGCGCCCGGCTCGCTAGGGCAATGCACATGCTGCCGGCTAAAAAAGCCGCCGGTATAAAACATAAACTTAAAAAGACTAAGGGCCCCCACTGGAGTTGTAGCCCTACCTCCTCTTCCGGTAATACCCAGGAGGCTATAAGCCATAGCCCTATAAAAATAATCAGGTTTAAAAAAGCCGAAAATAAGGCGGATAGGGCCATAATGGCTTGCTTGGCGCGCAATATGTGCCCAGGCTTGAGCGGCGCGGACAGCAAAGTCTCCAGCGTCCCCCGCTCCTTCTCCCCTGTTAGCAAGTCTACCGCTAGGTTAGCAGAAGTCATAAAGAGGGTGTTCACCAGGCTAAACCCTATCAACACCGCCAACATCTCCAGCCAAGGGCTTTGCTGCGCTATGTCTATCTCCTCCACCACCAGGGGTTTGGCAAATTCCTTGGAAAGCGCCATCTTCTCAAAACGCAACCCCAGCCGCTCCTGCCCTATGGCCTCCAGCGCCTTGCCCAAACGCTCCTTCACCTCCTTGGAGCGCTCCTGCTGCCGGGTATAATAAAGGCGCAACTTCAAGGAGCGTTGGAAGTCGCCCTCCTCAAACCCCTCCTCGGCTTCAACAAAAGCCCAACGCTCCTTGTGGGCCATCTTCAAAAGCGCTTCCTCGCGCGTCTCCACATGCAAAGGCGTATGCGCCAAGGGCTGCTTTTGCAGGGCATGCAAAATGTCCCTCTCGGCAACACCGGCGGGCAGCGTCTCCTCGGCCAGGCTTTGCTTCGCCAACCAGGCCCCGCCTAAAATGGCCCCAAAGGCCAAAGGCATGGCCAATACCGGCATGGCTAGGGTAAAAAATATCGCCCGCTTATCCCTTAAAAATTCGCGTAACTCCTTTTTAAAAAGTATCCATGTTAGCCCCCTCCCCCTCATAGGCCACCTTGCGCAAAATACAGGAAAATGTCCGTCAGCTTGGCTTGGGCGCTTTGTCGCTTCAATTCCTCTAAGCTGCCCTGCGTCGCGACACGGCCCTCACGGAGGAACAATACCCTGTCGCATAAATATTCTATTTCTTCCATACGGTGCGTGGAAAATACCACAGCCCTGCCACGGGCTTTGGCCTTGCGTATCAATTCTACAATGTCATGAGAGGCCATAGGGTCCAAAGCAGCCGTGGGTTCATCCAATATATAAAGGCTGGGGTCTGCAATCAGCGCACGCGCTACCGAAACCCGCTGGCGCATGCCCGAGGAAAGCTGCCCGCAACGCTTGTCCAAAAAAGCATGCAGCCGCATTTCCTCAGCCAAGCCGTGGATGCGCTCCGCCAAAACAGCCCCCTCCAGGCCATAGAGTTGCCCAAAAATCTGCAAAATGTCCCTGGGCGTCAACTTCTCATAAAGGCGCGTGTTGCCCGTTAAAAACCCCACCTGACGGCGCGCCTCCAACGAGGGGCCCCCTATGTCCTCCCCCCTAATACGCGCCTGCCCCGCCGTCGGCTTCATCAACCCCGCCAGCATACGCAATAGGGTTGTTTTGCCGGAGCCGTTGGCCCCCAATATGCCCAATACCTCCCCCTCGCGGAGGCTAAAACTAACCCCCTCTAACGCTATATGGGTATTAAAATGCTTCGTTAGCCCTATCGCTTCCGCTATCGGCGGTTTATCCATAGGGTGAATACCCCCTTAAAACTCAGGACTGGGGAGGGCCATCCAATCCTTAATGGCTTGCTCAGGGGACTTTCCCTCATAGAGGACTTGGTATACCTGGTGGCATATGGGCATGCTGACGTGCTTCTGCGTCGACAGCACATAGGCGCTGTGCGCGGCGCTCACCCCTTCGGCTACTTGCCCCAACTCCGCGAGAATCTCCCCAAGCTTGCGCCCCTGCCCCAATGCAAAACCCGTGCTCCGGTTGCGAGAAAGTGCGCCCGTACATGTCAATACCAAATCCCCCATGCCGGAAAGGCCATAGAGGGTAATGGGGTTACCCCCCATACGTACCGCTAATAAGGCTACCTCCGCTAGGCCCCCTGTCATAATCGCCGCCCTCGCATTGTGCCCTAAACCCAACCCCTCCGCTATCCCCGCTGCAATCGCTACCACATTCTTGAGGGCCCCCCCTACTTGTACGCCTATAATGTCGCTGGAAATGTCAATGCGAAACACCGGCGAGGCAAAGGCCTTCTGGCAGTTGCGCGCAACCCTGTCCCAGCGCGCTGCGGCCGTCATTACCGTGGGGTGCCCCAACAAAATTTCCCTCGCAAACGAAGGGCCTGAAAGCACCGCAATATAGGGGTGGAAAGGCTCCGGCAGGCAGGACTCCAATACCTGCGTCATCGTCAATAGGGTGCCCTCCTCTATCCCCTTAGCCGCAGCAATAATGGGTATGTGCGCAGGCAGAAAATCGGCCACCTGCAAGGCCGTCTTGCGCATGGCATTCGAGGGCACCGCCAACAACACCATCTGCGCATCCTCCACCGCTTCTTGCGCCGTAAATACTGGATGAATGTTCTCCGGCAACACAATGCCCGGGTGGTAGCGCCTGTTTTCCCTATGCGCGGCAATGGATTCCAACACGCCCAAATCTTTGTCCCAAACCACAACGTTTTTGTGCAATGGAGCCAAAGCAGCCGCGAGAGCTGTGCCATAGGAGCCGGCGCCGAGTATACACACTTTCATGCAAGGCTTTCTATAGCAGGCAAGCTTTGCTAGGGGCGATAAAAAGGATACCCATGCGAAAACGCTACAGCATTCATAAAGACGGAGACTTGTTGGTTGAAACCTTGGACGCGGCGGCTAACCCCCTGGACGCAGAGCCCCTCCCCCCCGAGGAGCGCCTCCCCATAGAAGTCATCCTCCAATGTCCCGACGGCGAAACTTGGCAGGAGCAGCTGCTGGACTTGCTGGAAGCCGCCTATGGCCTTGAGGAGGAGGCTTTGGAAAACCTACGCGCTCCCCTCCTAAACCCTACCCCTCTTAAAACCGAAAGTTAGCCCCCCCCTAGCCCCAGAGGGCGCTGTCCAGGCAGAAGGTAACGGGGCCGTCGTTAATAAGGTGGACTTGCATTTCGGCCTGGAAAACGCCTTCGGAAACAGAGAGGCCATATTGGCGCAGGTGTCTACAGAAGCAGGCGCAGAGGGGTTTGGCCAATTCAGGCGGACATGCCTGCGCGAAGCTGGGCCGCCGCCCCTTTTGTAAGTTGGCGCAAAGCGTAAACTGGCTGACAACCAGCAGGGCCTTGTTCATATCCACAGCCGAGAGGTTCATTTTGCCTTCCGCATCCTCAAAGAGGCGCAGCTCAGCTGTTTTCCGGGCAAGCAAAGCGGCCTCGGCTTCCGTGTCGTTTTTGTCAATGCCGAGCAGCACCAGAATGCCGGAGGCAATTTGAGCGGTGGTTTGCCCGTCTATATGGACGGAGGCTTGCAGGACACGTTGCAACACGGCTTTCATGGAGGGGGGGCCCCCGGGGGAGAGGAGGGGGGGACAGGGGGCCCCTCAGAGGGGTTTATCCGCTGCGTAGGGGGGGGGAGCAGCCCTAGCACCCTTTCATGTTTAGGCCGCCGTAGGGTACGTAAAAATATGCCTAAAAATTTAGGGTCATTTACCAAATAGCGTCGCCACAGTCGGCGCGGCTCTTTGAGCAGGCGATAGGCCCACTCCAGCCCGCAGCGTGAAACCCAGGAGGGCGCGCGGCGCACCGTACCGGCAACAAACTCCAAGCTTGCGCCGATGCCCAAGGCAACGGCCGGCGCATAGTGTTGGCGGAAGCGGTGCATCCAAACTTCTTGTTTGGGGGCGCCCATGGCAACCAAAACAATGTCCGGCCTGGCCTCTTTTATTTTGTCGAGGGTGGGCTGGTTGTCTTCGAGTGTCGAATCCACGGAGAAGAAGGGGGAGTCACAGCCGACCACCTGTGTCCCATAGCGCTCTTCCACCACCTGTTTGGCTTTGGCCGTCACTTCGGGGGTAGTGCCGAGGAAATAGACGCGCCAGGATTTTTGTCCTGCCATTTGCAGGAGGGGCCATACCAAGTCGGAGCCGGATATTTTTTCAGGCAGTTTTTTACCTAGGCAAGGGCTCAGCCAGACGAGGGGTTGTCCGTCCACGAGGCTTAGGGAGGCATGGGCATAGGCCTCGCGGAGGGCAAGGTGGCTGTCTGTAAGGACGACATGGTCGACATTGGGCGTGACGACAAAGCCCCCTTCACGTTTTTCAACGAGTGAGGCAATTTGTTGCAATGCCTCATGAAATGTCAACACATCCACCAGGACATGGCCAAAGCGCAGTCGAACGGGAGCCGAAACACTCAAAGGAGCACCTCATGGGAAAGAGAAGCGATGGAAATGTAAAGGCCAGCATGTAGAATAACGGGTTGATACAAAAATTAAAACGGAACAATAACCTTCATAAGCTCGATGAAAGCCATTAAACTGGGGGGGAGGGGAGCGAGGAACGGGGGCAGGGGAGGCGCCTTCCATGGTTATGGGGGTTAGGGTGCCCCAAAGACTCAAAAGAGAGGAAGATTGTTTTGCATCCAAGAGGTTCTTTGCCATAGAGGCTATGCGCACAAAGAGGAGAATGTGGTTTTTATAATAATGTATACTCCAAGTGAACACAAAGAGGTGTATTTCCAATGATGCGGCACCGAGGATTTTTGTCGCCGGGGTTTTCCTCTCGTCTCCATTTGGTGGTGGACTTGTTGTGGCTGTTTGGCGCCCTTGCTCTGTCCTTATGGGGGAGGATGGTGCCCAGTCTTTTCACATTTTTTGCTGTAGGTTTTGGTTTGGTATTTGTGTGGCTGTTTGGAAGTGTTGTTCTGCGCTATTATGATTCGGCGGCAGACAGGGCTTTGTTGGACGACTGGGCATTGCTTTCTCTGTTGTCGCTATGCTGCACGGTTTTTTTGTTGATACTCGACTCGTTGATGAAGGACGAGAGCGCCTTTCCGCACGTATTACCGTTCATCCTCATTTATTGGCCGGTATCGCTTCTTGCGTGCACGTTGATTCGGCGTGTAGTCGTCAAGCGGGAAGCGCCCATTGATGAAGTGCTGATTATTGGCATAGGCCCCATGGGCCGGATTACGGGTGAAGATCTTCAGAAGCGGGGCCGCAGGCACGTGGTAGGTTTTTTATATTTCAAAGACGAGAGTGTTACGGACAGTTTACAGGGGAACGTTTTAGGGCAGGTTTTGGATTTAGAAACTGTTTTACAGAAGGTTGCGGTAGGGGAGGTTTATATTTCCGGGAATGCTTTACGCCACGGCCAAGAGATGCAGGAGGCCATTAAGGTATGCGAGCGTTTTGGGCTTCCTTTTGCATTGCCTGCCTATTCTTTTCGTTTGGACAGGGCCAGGCCCATAGCGGCGAAGGTGCTGGCAGACGGCTATATCCACTATATTTCCATCAGCATGAAGCCTGTGCAGATGGCTTTCAAGCGCGTTTGTGACATTGCAGGCTCGTTTTTGGCGTTGCTTGTGCTTTCTCCTTTGCTTTTGTTGGTGGCTTTGTTGGTAAAGCTGACTTCGCGCGGCCCCATTTTTTTCAAGCAAGTGCGTGTGGGGGTCCACGGCAAAAAATTCAACATGCTGAAGTTTCGCTCCATGGTGGTGGACGCAGAAGCGCTGAAGGCCAGTTTGGCGCATATGAATGAGCAGACGGGCCCTGTGTTTAAGATGAAGAACGATCCTCGCGTCACGGCCATAGGCCGTTTTATTCGTCGCTATTCTATTGATGAGTTGCCTCAACTCATCAATGTTTTGCGAGGGGACATGAGCATTGTGGGCCCCAGGCCTCCGGTCCTCCCGGAAGTCGCGCAATATGAGTCATGGCAAAGGCGTCGTCTCTCTGTCCGCCCTGGCCTCACCTGTCTGTGGCAGGTTTCAGGGAGGAACCAAATTTCTTTTGAGGAGTGGATGTTTTTGGACATGCAATACATCGATCATTGGAGCCTCAAGAATGACATCAACCTCATTTTAAAAACCATTCCGGTGGTTTTAACGGGCAAGGGTGCAAGCTAAAGTGACGGCCTCACCGAAGGTTTCAAGCGACATTCTGCTTTCCATTCGAAACGCCATCAAACTCGGAAGCTCTCTGATGGTGACGTGGGGGATTGCGCTGGGCATGCGCATTTTCCTCCCTCGGTGGTTGGGCCCCGAAGCTTTTGGGCTTCAAAACGCTGCAGAGGCTTTTGCGACCACCTGTTTTGTGGTGCTGAGCTTGGGGATGGATGTTTATATACGCAAAGAAATTCCGGTTCGCCCTGAGCACACGAATGAATTTTTTGGCGCCGTCATGGTTTTCCGTCTGGTGATGACGGTGCTGCTTTTGGGGGGCATTACGGGTTTCATGTGGTGGGTAGGCCGCTCCGCTTTGGAGGTACGCGTCACCTTGCTGTTTGGTGTGGCCCAAACCTTTTCCATCATAAAAGAAAGCCTGGCGGCGTTGCTGCATGCGCGCGGCACTGTGGATGGTTTGTCCGTCAACAACATTGTCGGGAAAATTCTCTGGGGTGGGGGGATTTTATTTTCGGTATTTGTGGTGGAGCGTCTGGAGGGGATTCCTTTGGCGCTTTTGGGCTCCAAGCTGTTGGAGTCGCTGGGGTGCTGGTGGCTGGCCCGCAAACATTTGGGGTTGCGTTTTGTCAACCTACGTTTGGGGGCGCTCAAAGTGGTGTTGTTGAGTTGCCTGCCGCTTTATTTAAACCAAATTTTCCATACAATTTACAACAAGGTGGACGTCAGCCTGCTGAGCTTTTTCGTGGGGAACCAAGAAGCCGGCTGGTATGGCGCCGCCTCCAGTTTGGCCAGCATTGCTTTGTTGATTACGCCCTTTTTGGGCTGGGTAGTGATGCCCTTGTTTGCGCGGGCCCGTCACCGCTCCCAGGAGGAATTCAACCAAGTTTTGCGCAGGATGTTGGAGTTGATATTGAGCATTTCCGTCCCCATTTCCCTCTTCATCGCCCTGGGGGCGGACTTTTGGATATTGACGCTTGCGGGGGATAAATACCGTGAAGCCATTTTAGCCATGCGCCTGCTAGCCCCCGTTTATACATTTATGTACATATCCATCATTTCCGCGACCGCTCTCATTATGGAGGAGCGCGCCTGGACTTTGGTTTGGATTTCTGCTGCAGGAATGCTGCTCAACCCGCTGTTGAATGCCTTATTTCTCCGGCCCGCCTTGCAATGGCTGGGCCCCGGCGGGGGCGGGGTAGGGGCGTCCCTTATCCAGTTGTTTACGGAGGGGGGGATTATGCTGATTATGTTTGCGACGTTGGGCAAGCGGTGTTTTGATAGGCGCTCAGCGGAGGTGTTGTTGAGAACAGGGGCCGTCTGTGCCACGGTGGTTGGGTTGGACCTAGGGTTATCGGCCTACACAAGTTGGAACGTGTTATACCGTATAGGAGTGGACGCTGTGGCCTATTTTCTATTGGCGGTGTTGTTGCGCGCCGTCAACTTGCAGGAGATGTATGAGTTTGTACGCATGGCTTTTAAAAAAGAACGCGCGGCCTCCTAGGGTTTCTGCCTTTATGAAGGGGAAGCTTTGGGTTTTAGGCTGTTTTTGTTGGGTGTTGGTGGCGGCCTGTCCTGTGAAGGGCAGTTATATATTGGTGGATCGCTATGAAGACTCCAGCATGTCGGATGGGGAATATGTCATCCGCCCTGGAGACATCATCGCCATACGCATTTTCCAGCACGACAACATGTCTGCGCAAGGGCGTGTCCGTGCGGATGGGCGTTTGTCGATTCCCTTGCTGAACGAAGTAACGGTAGCGGGCTATACGCCGATGGCGCTGGCTCAGCAGTTGCAGGTCCGCCTCAAAGAATACATCAACACCCCTTCTGTGACGGTGTCATTGGAAGAAGTCCACCAGCTTTCCATTTCTGTGCTTGGGGAAGTGAACCAGGCGGGCATTTATACGCTGGCGAGCGGCTCCGGTGTGTTGCAGGCGCTTGCGGCAGCAGGTGGGATGACGAATTTTGCGAAGCGGAACATTTTTGTCCTCCGCGAGGAAAAACCGGGGCAGCCCCGTATTCGAATTTTGTTTGGCTGGGAGGCGCTCTCGCGAGCAGAAGGAGAAGCTGCCCGTTTCAAACTCAGGCCGGGTGACGTCGTTTTGGTGGAATAACATGGGATTTTTTTCCCTCCTCTGTCTGTTTCCGGGGCTTGCCTTTGGGCAGCTAGAGGGGATTTATACCCTTTCTGCGCGGGCTGAAGCCGTAGAGCGCAGCCCCTATGAGGGGATGGATACGCTGACAGCCAACCATGCCGTGGATGTGGAGCTTCTTCCGCTGGCAGAGACGGAGCTGTGGGGGGGGGCCTGGCATTTTTCAGGGATTTATGCCCCCATGCTGCGTCTACGGGAGGTGAACGCCGGGCCTCACCAATATGAGTATACGGATGCTGCCGGAAACTCTGTCACGCGCATCACCCCGGGAAGGCGTTTTGAGCACTACCACCGGCTTGCTTGGCTTGCAGAGCACCGCAAAGAAGGAGCGGCGCGCCCCTATGTACGGCAGACTTTTTCCTATGGGCAAATGGACTTGTTGGCTGCATTTACGGGGGCGCCCGCATTGCCTGGCGTTCCGTTGAACCCTCGGCCCATTCCCAGTCAAAGTGCGAATACCTTTGCTTTGACGGACGTGCAGTTGGAAACAGAAGCGGGCATTGAAATACCGCTCTCACGTTATTGGATGGTATTGGCTTTTATAGGTTATGGCTGGGGGGGAGGGTTAGGGGCAGAGTCTCGGGCCTATTTGCCGATGGCGCGTACGCCTTTTTTCGGTTTGCAGACAGAGTGGCAAATGACGGCCAACGACACGCTGATTTTGAGGTTGGCAGGACGTTATGGTTTTTTCTTGTCCAACCGTGCCGAGGCGGGCACCGTGGACGTCTATGAAACATGGAGGCACAGCTTCGACGAGCAAACCACCGTTGAGCTTTCGGCGGGCGCCTCTGCCTATGGCGGGCGTCCTGCGCCTGGGCAAATTCCTGCCTCTGAAGACCCTAGCGAAACACAAACCATATTGGGCCCGCAGCAGCCCTTTCAATGGAGCGCAGCCCCCTATGTGGCTTTGCGTTTTTTGCGCCATTTTGCTTGGGAGACGCACAGCCTTGACATGGACGCGCTTGGGCAAATAGCGCCTTTTTTGGACCGTTATACGGCTTCGGCCTATGAGCGTGCGGAGGCCAGTGTAGGGTTAAGATGGCGGTGGGAGGATGTCTATGCAGAAGGGCGAGGAGGGATGGGGAAGGGGCTGGGGTTAATAGCGGAGCAGATGGCGATGACAACTTATTTTATGGAGGCCGCCATCGGCTATAGGTTTAACCCCTATCTTCGAACGGAGCTGCGAGGAAACTATGCCTCCTTGCCACAATTTATGCCGACGGAGACGGAGCCTGTGCTTGTTCGAACCAACCAGTGGCGTATAGGCTTGAGCCTGACCATAGAATATTCTGGGAGTTATTAATGGTTGAAGCAACCACTGAAACAGCCCTTTTGGTTGAAGATGACCCTTCGCTGCGCAAGTTGGTGAAGGGCTATCTCCGTCTGTTGGGCTTTGAAGTTGTGGAGGCGCCCGACGGCAGGCGCGCCATGGCTGCACTGAAACAGACCTCCTTCACTTTGGTGGTTTTGGATTTGATGTTGCCGGAATCTTCAGGCTATGACGTATTGGAATTCATGCGCGTGGAAGCCCTCAACGACATTCCTGTCCTCGTCATGAGTGCGCGGACTTTGCCTGAAGACAGGGCTCAGGCCGAGGAGTTGGGCGCCAAACGTTATTTAACCAAGCCCTTCACCAGAGCAGAGTTTACGCAGGCCGTTGTTTCTTCCGTTCGGAAAGGAAGTGAATTTTGAATTCTTCTCCCAACCCTGGCTTTCCTGAGTTTGCCTCAAACGAAATTCAAAAATTGTGGTTTGCAACCCAGAAGAAAGAATGGTCCTCGCTGGCCATTCTCCCTGCGGCGCCCGGGCTTTCTGTCGTGCCCTTGGCCAAGGCCTTGGCGCGAGCAGGCGAAACCTATTTGGAGCGTCCCGTCCGCCTCATTCTCGCAGAAGGCACGGATTTGAATTCGGCCTCGCGCATCATTATTGAGATGAGCAGCCAACTGGGCCATGGCAACTGCGTTGTTGTCGCTTTGGACTCCATTATCCAAAATGCAGCAGGCATTCCCATTGCACTGGCGGCGGATGCCTGCTTGCTGGGCGTCCAATTGAAACAGACGGGGTTTGCCCAAGCCAACCGTACGGTGGAAATGGTGGGCGCTTCGCGCTTCGTCGGGGTGGTGACTTTGCCGCCACCTAAAAAACAGGCCCCTAGCACCCCCCCTGCAAAATCCATAAGGGCTGCCCCTAAAGTCTCTTCCCCTCCGGTACTCTCCCAAAAGTCCCCCAGCCTTTCTCCTCCACCCCCCCCTCAAAAACCCTCGGCTACCGCTTCCCAAAAAGCCTTGAGTACGCCCCCTCAAAAATCTTCGGGCGCCTCCTCCCAAAAACCTTTGACGATACCCCCGCAAAAACCGGACTGAGTACCCCACCCCCCTTAAAACTACCCCCCTACGCTCCGCCCTGAGAAACCCGTTCCGTTTGCCCGCCTCCTTGGTGTATAGCCCTCCCTATGACGAAGCAAACCCGCGCTTTGCCACTCTCCAAAACCTCGCACGTGGGACTCTTCCTGAGCGCCGCCTTCATGTCCGCCCTGGCCCTCTGGCAATGGCTGGAATTGATGAAAGTACGCCAGGGGGGAAGTGCGGCTTGCAGCATTAACCAAACCCTTAACTGCGAAAAAGTGTGGGATACCGCCTTCGCCGCCTGGGTGCAGTCCACTCTCGGCTTGCCCGTGGCCGCTTGGGGCCTCGTCTGGGGATTGGGCGCCCTCGCCTGGGCCGCAGGCCTCTGCTTCAAAAAAAACCCAGCATGGCTCGGCATCACCACCTGGGGCGCCCGACTTTGGGCCCTCGCCGGCACCCTCTCCTGCGCCCTCTTCGCCTATGTCTCCTGGCAGGCAGGCTCCGTCTGCCTTAGCTGCATGGCTACCTTCGCCCTCGTCCTTACCTATGCCTTCTGCGCCTTCGCCCTCCTCCCCCTCTATAGCCACCTGGCTAAAAACAGCTTCCCCCTCGCCTCCCTCCTCTGCCTCGCCTTCGTCCTCCTCCCCACTGCCCTCCTACAACCCCTCGGAGAGAAAACACTGCCCCCCCCACCTAGCCCACTCCTGGCCTCGGGGGATAATGACTCTGCCCCTACCCCTGCCGGCTACCCCTCCGCTACCCCCCCCAGCTTGGAGGACTTCCTCGCCGGCTTGGACACCAAAACACGCAGCCAACTCAAACAGGCTCGCGCCGCCTTCCTCGCCAAACCCGGCCGCCCTGTCGCTGCGCCTACGCCGGGCCGCAGCCATCGACAGGCCCCCGTCGTCTTGCAGGACTTTACGGACATTAAATGCGGCCACTGCAAAACCGCGGAAACCGTCCTGGCTCAATTGCTGCGCAGCGTCCCAGAAGGCAGCATCGCCGTGGAGCCTCGCTATTACCCCCTTGATAGGGAGTGCCACCCCTCCTCTGTTTCCCCCCCCCTCCTCCTCCCGGATAGCCCCCCCAAGGGCGTGCAATGCTCGGCTGCTTTGGCCCAAATTTGCCTGGAGGGCGCCGCTGACTTCGCACAACTGCGCCACGCCTTGTTCCATATGGCCAAACTGGAAACCCGCGCAGACGTGCTCGCCGTTGCCTCCAGCGGCAAAACCTCACGCGCCCAGCTGGAGGCTTGCATGGCTTCGCCGGACGCTTTGACCAGGTTGTATGCCGACATCGCCCTGGCCCAAAGCCATGGCATTGAAGGGACTCCCTTCTTCCTGCTGAATGGCAAACCGGTCGGCCTCGTGCCCTCCTTCTGGGTGGCCATGGCGCTGGCCAAGGGCAATGCCGAGCACCCGGCCTTCGACACACTCTAAGACCAAAACAGCAAAATACGGACCAACGGCATGCCGCTGGGTATCCGCTGCCGGCATAAAACAAAACCAACGCCGGTTATAGGTTTTAAACCGCCTGCTTCAACTCCGCGTGAAGCGCTGACATTCGACGCTCTAACTCGGCCACCCCTTCGCCTGCACCTTCAAGCTTCGCTTCATAGCCCAGCTGCTCCAAAAATTGCGCACATTGGGCTGCCGAATTGGCAGCCAAACTCACCAGGGAGCCTTTGAGACGGTGGGCCGTCTGCTTGAGGGCCAAAGCGTCCGCGGTTAGCCAACTTCGGCGAATGTCCTCCAGCATTTGAGGACTTTCCGAAAGAAAAATCTGCACCAGCTCCTTCAGCAATTCCTCGTCTTCCCCGCAATTGCTCCTCAATTCATCCCAATCCACACAGCTAGCTAAGGCCTTCATGCTCATGGAAGGATTATAACCCGCACATGCCGGCAGCGCTCGCTCAGTGCGTGCCCCCCCCTATGCGGCTGTATAAACTTCAACCCCCCCCTCCTCCTCCTCCCCTCGGGTATGGGCCCCCCCCCTGTCGGGGACAGCGTTTCTGTTGTGTCGTCAGACAAGGAAGGCGAGGCTTTGAAAAAATAAGCCTTAAGCCGTATGACGGCAAAATGGAGCCCTAGCTGAAGGGGTTTTGCAGGAGGATGGTTTCGTTGCGCTCTGCCCCAACAGAAACGCCGACAACGGGAATGCCGCTGACTTCTTCTATCCTGCGTATGTATTTTTGGGCATTCTCCGGCAAGTCCTCCCATGTGCGTGCCTGGCTAAGCGACTGGCTCCACCCCGGAAGCACTTCATAAATGGGCTCAGCTTGCGCCAACAATTCAATGTCGCACGGAATCTCTTCTATGCGCTTGCCCGCTACTTCATAGGCTACGCAAATGTTCAGCTGAGGCCACCCGGAAAGCACGTCCAGCTTCGTCAACGTTAAACCCCAAAGCCCGTTGGTGCGCGCTGCATAACGCAATACCACCGCATCCAACCACCCGCAGCGCCGCGGCCTGCCCGTCGTACTGCCATATTCCCCACCGTCTTTGCGTAACTTCTCCCCTAAGGCATCCTTTAACTCCGTGGGAAAGGGCCCCCCCCCTACCCGCGTTGTGTAGGCTTTGGAAATCCCTACCACATGCCCTACCGCATGGGCCCCTAAACCGGAGCCTACGGCCGCATTCCCCGCTACACAAGCGGAGCTCGTCACAAAGGGGTAGGTGCCGTGCTCTATGTCCAGCAAACTCCCCTGCGCCCCTTCAAACAGAATGCGCGCATTTTGGCGCAACTGCGTGTCCAAAAACAAAGAGGTGTCTTTGACAAACTCAGCCAACTGCTCCCCATATTTCAAATAGCGCTCAACCACCTCCTCAAAATCCAACTCGGGGAGGGGGCTTTGGGTTCTCTTTGCCCAAAGCGCCAGTTCGTCCCTTATTTCTTCTTCGCGGGACTTCACCTTCGCCCAAAGCCGCTCGCGCGAAAGCAACTCAAACATTCGAATGCCACGGCGCGCAACCTTGTCCTCATAGGCCGGGCCTATGCCCCGCCCGGTTGTCCCTATGGCCTTGTCCTTGGCGGACTTCTCCCGCAACACGTCCAATTGCTGGTGCCAGGGGAAAATAACGTGGGCTCGCTCGGAAATCAGCAATTGCTCCGCACGCTTTAACACCCCTTGCTTGCGAAACATCTCTATCTCTTTCAACAAAACCCCCGGGTCCACCACCACCCCGTTGCCAATAACGCAGGTTTTCCCCGTGTGCATAATGCCGGAGGGAATCAGGTGTAAAATGGTTTTCTCGTTGCCAATTACCAGCGTGTGGCCCGCGTTCGCACCCCCTTGGAAACGCACCACCACATCCGCCTGCTCGGTCAGCAAGTCCACTATTTTCCCTTTGCCTTCGTCGCCCCATTGGGCGCCAACAACAGTAACGTTCGACATGGCGCCTGTATAACGCATTTAGACGGGACAGCAGAAGGAAATATATGGGCACTGCAGGGCTCGGCATTCTTTGGAATCTCTCATTGGCCAAACATTAGACGCCCTTGCCTCCAAAATGTTGGAGGCCATTTTTCTCAAAAATGCGGCGCCATAGGCAGAAAGTTTGCCCTCTTCCAAAAAATGCAGCTTGGGCGAAGCTTCCCGCAGAAAAACAACGGCCGCTTGTATGTGCGTATGCGGCTTCCCACGGCGCAGCGCTTCGCAATAACAGGCCAACTGCAACGCATGGGTATGGGGGTTTTCTATGGCGCCTGTCTTGTAGTCTACAATGAGGCAGTGGTTGGGCTCGCACTCTATGAGGACGTCCAACTGGCCGCGTAAAAATAAAACCCAGTCCTCGGCCCCTCCTCCCCCTTCACCCCTCCCTTCCTCTTCACCCCCTATGGCCAATGAGAAGGGTACCTCCCTTTGCAACCCCTCTTCCCCGGCCTTTAAAAATAATGCCCCTACTTCTGAGGCCCAAAAACGCTCTACCCAATGGAATATTTGCTCCTCCCACGGCAAACCCAAGCGCCTCGCTAGGCCTTGCAAATGCTGCTTGGCTTGGGCATCGCCTGCCCAGGCCAAGGGCATACGCTCCAGGAGGCGGTGGGTCATTTCTCCTCTCTCACGGGCGCTCAGGCCCTTCTCTCCTTTCTCCCTTGGGCCCTCCCTCTCCCTTGCCTCTGGAAATGCTTGCTTTGAAAAACCGGCTTCCAAGCCCAAATGGTATTGGAGAAAAAAACGGCGGGGACAACGCTCAAACTCTTGCAGCTGGGTGACTGAAAAAACCACTTCCTCGCGGCGAAGCGGCAAGGGGCTGGGCTTCCAATGGGGAATGCACTCCGTACTTTCTTCGGCATCCTTTGCAAGACGCGCCTCTAAATGTCTCTTGGGCATGTTGGCTGTGTCCCAGCACGCCGTTTTGAGGGCCTCGTCCAAGGCCGCTGGGGGCAAGTCTTCTGCGGCTTGGGGACGGAGTATTTCGCTGACAGCCTGCGCCCAACTTCCACTTTGAGGAGAAGCCGTCAACCCCAACACAAGCCGGTCTCTGGCGCGCGTCATGGCGACATAAAGCAGGCGCTTTGCCTCCGCTTGCCGCCGCAGCCGAAGCTCCTTTTGCAAAGCCTTCATCTTCTGAGACTCGGTTTCTATTTTCCGGGAGAGGGCCTTGACGGAAACGGCCAGCCCCAAACGCCTCTCAAAAAGCAAACTCCCCCCTTCACTCGGCGCTGTGGCATTTAAGTCCGCTAAAACAACACATGGCCATTCGAGTCCTTTGGCTTGGTGTACGGTACACAGGGAGACAACATTCAACGCATCGTCTTGAAAAATTTCTGAGGCCATTTCCCGCTGCTCCGCGTGCATGGCATGCCAAATTTTCCGGCAAAAACCGGCATTGTCCCCAGGGTGCTTGGCGTCATGCTCAAAAGCCATTTCCAAAAACTTGTCCACGTTCGCCAGGGCCTGCTCCCCATCCTCAAAACTCGCCAGCGCTTGGCAAAAATCCGTCGCCTCCATCGCTATGCGCAAAATGTCCGCTGCCCCCAGCCTGTGCTTCTCCTTCTTTAGCCAAGCAAATACCCTTGAAAATTTTCGGTAGCGCTGCGCCTCCTCCCGGGTTTTGAAAGCCCCCTCCTCTTCATGGGGTTCTAACCCCCCCCCCTCTATTCCTGCATCCTCCCCTTGTATTTCTGTATCCCCCAAGAGGCCCCCCTGCGACAAAACCAACAGCGTCTCATCCCTGAGGCCTACCCAAGGAGAGCGCAATACGGCCAGCTTGGAGACAAAGTCGCTTTCATCTTCAAGCCATGTCAAAAAACCCACCACATCCAAAATCTCCTGCGCACCAAAAAATCCCGCCCCCTGTATTATCCTCGCCGGAATGTTGGCCTGCCCCAGTGCCTCTAAATAAATAGGGGCATAGTGGAGCCGCCTAAATAAAATGGCTACGCTTGAATATTTTAGGGGCTCCCCTTGGAATATTTCACTCAGGCACTTCGCCATCGCCTGCGCATCTCTCAAACGCCATTCCTCCAGGGAAACCTCGCCAAGTGTCGAGTCCTCCAGGCAAATGACGCAAGGCAAGCCTTCGCAAGCCGGCCTCACCGGAAAAAGTTTGTCGGCTTCATCTTCATAGACAACCTCAAAGCCGCGCCTCTCGGCAAGGGGAGCAAACAACTTGGGGAAAAACGCATTGAAAAAGTCAATAAGCTTCCTCTGAGTCCTAAATGAGTTTTTTAAAAAACCTAACTCACCCCCCTCGCTTTTTAATTTGTTGGCTAAAATGGAAAATACGCCCACATCGGCCCCGCGGAATTCATAAATGGACTGCTTGGGGTCTCCAACAATACAGAGAAACCCCGGCTCCAAAGGCAAAGCGTCTACCCATTCTTTTTGCGAGGGCAAGGTGCGGACTTCGTCACGCCTCTCTGAAAGCAAAAGCGTCAACTCCAGCTGAAGTCGGTTGCAATCTTGAAACTCATCCACCAACAACGCTTGCCATTGGCGCTGGGCGGCCAAACGCCGCTCGGGAAATTCCCTCAACCCATCTCTGGCATCCATCAACAAGGAGGTGAAATCCGCTTTGTTCCTGGAATATAACTCTTGCTTCAACCGAAACTCGGTTTGTCCCAACAACTCAATGGCCAGTTCTTCTGTGGGAAGGAGTTGCTGCTCCCAATAAATCGCCTCAAGTGCGTTGAGTGTCTGTTTGAGAGGCTGAATGTCAGCGCTGCGGGAGCTTCGAAAACGCTCGCCCATCTTTCTCAACACAGCCAAGGTGTTCGCATTTTCCGGAGAAAGGAGGTGCAGGTTTTCGGCTGTTTCAAGCAGTTCTCCTTTGAGTCGGCCAATGGCTTTTTTCTGGTTTGCTTTCTGGTCTGCAAGCAGCAACAGCGCTTCGACGCATGCAGCGAGTTTCTGAAATTCAAACCGAAATTTTTGTTTGACAACTTCTGGAGAGTCCAAACTCAACTGTTTGGCACAAAGCCCTTCTTCACGCAGAGAAGCCAGTGTCCTCCCTAGGCAATAGACGACGCCTTGGCGACGAGAAAAACTTCCAAACCCTGCCTCCCTCACCCAATGGCGCGCTGAAGAATGCTTGCTTTCCAAAGCACTCAACAAAGTTTCAGAGACACAATGCTCCAACAAGGCACTGGCCTCCACCTCATTCAACAACTCAGCCCTCAACGAGGCGCCCGTGGTGAGTTGAATGAGTTTGAGACAAAGGCTGTGGAAAGTTCCAATTTGTATTGCCGGCAAATGCGCGTGTATTTTTTTCCACTCGTCCAAAGAGGGAAAGGGCAAGCCAAGTTCTTCAAGGGACTGTCTCAACTCAGGCTCCTGGGCTTCTTCTTCGCACAAGGCCCTAAGGCGCCCTTCAAGACGGTGCTGCATTTCTTTTGTGGCTTTGTCCGTAAATGTCACAAGGCAGAGTTTGGAGGGTTGTATTCGGCCCCGCTCACGCGCTCCAGCCAACAAGTGGAGGCACAGGCTTATGAGGTTGTAGGTTTTCCCTGTCCCTGCACTCGCTATGAGTGCCAAATTAGAGTCCAGACGAAGCAACTTCGCCCATGTTGGACAAACCGGCTCTGTTTGCAAACTCACCCTCCTTCCTCCACCCTAAGGGTTGCCCTCTTAACAACGCGGCAGGCCCTCTTTAATGGACAATACCCACAATCCACGGGTAGCGGCGCAAAATCCCCCCCCCTCACTTTGGAAAGCAATTCCTCTATGCGGTTGAGCAAATTCGGCCTCCCCTTCTCTTTCAAAGCAAGGCGCGTCGCCAAGTCCTGTTCTAAAATCTCATCCAGGGCTTCCTGGGTTATCAACTCTTCGAGGAGAAAATGCGCCTTCTCTCGAATAAAAACCCACGCGGCGCGTTTGGCCGCCTTTCCCCTCTTTCTCAAAATAAACAGGTAAAGCAATAACTGAAAATCGTCACGCAACAAACCTTCTCGGTATTCGTTTTTGCTTCCCCGCTTGCTCAGTTTGTAGTCAACCACACCCAAAGAGTCATCGTCCAAAACATCCAAACGGTCCAAACGGCCTGCCAGTTGTAGGGCGTGCTTCTTGGAATCCGGCTCAGCCAAGGTGCAGCCGCTTTCCAACTGCGCTGTCTCTTCAAAGCGCCATTCCACAAATGTCTGCGAAGGTGCCCCTAAAGGGAAAAGGCTTGGGGAGTTGAAAAGCTCAAAAAGTTCCTCCTCCGCTTGCTCGCAACACAAGGCCCATAACTCCGGGTGCAGCAAACCATGCGAAGGCTCCACAGCCTTTTGGGCCGCCCTCACCACCTCTCCCAGCTTCTCTCTTAGCTGCGCCTCGCTAAGGCTTTTCCTCTCCTTCCATAGGGAAACCACCCCCCCTTCCTCCCCAAGCATGGCCAGGGAGCGGTGAAGCAAAACCCCCTTGGTTTTGGGCCCAGCATCCATTCTGAAATCCTCAAAAACCTCCCCCTTCAAAACATGCTCCATGAAAAACCAAAAGGCACACCCCCCCAGCCTGCCAAAGGCATAGGCACTCCAGGGAAGTTGGGTGAGGGCCTCTAGGTATTTCTCTGTCTTGGGGCTGAATACCTTCCCCGTATAGGCTCCTGCCGCCCGCGTCCTGTCGCGTTGGAAATAAAACCGTTCTCGCTGCGCTTCGCTTTTCTCCAAAAGCTCCGCAAACCAACACTCCTGTCCAAGCGAGGTTTCAACCATGGGCGCTGCTTGCCCAAATTCATAGAAACTCCGCCGAATTTTTTGGGCCACATGTCCACGAAAGTCAGAGTCTGTCATGCATTCGCCCCATTGCTGGGAGAAGCAACTCCTTTGAGAAAAAGTCGGCACCGTCTTCTTGGAAATGCGCAAGGCCTCTTTCCAAAATAGCGAAGGCACAACGTCTCTGCCGCCAGGTTCCGCAAGAGAATAGGAAAAACACAGCTTCTGCGTCGCACAAACAACGGCCTGTGCAAAACTCCGCCGCTCCAAAACAATGTCTTCAGGAAGTTTATGGAGGCTTTCTCCTCTTTGCATTCTGAAGAAAATCCGTTCGCTGTTTGCATTCACCAGAGACTGCAGCGCTTCAGGAATCAACGCATGTTTGGGGGGGGGAGAAAAAGCTTTGTCTTTCATGCCTAGAAAAAAAACGTGTCTGTATTTTTGGCCACGCATCGTTTTGTGGTGCGCAACCGTCACGCCTGCCGTTTTCGGTTCTTGAATGCGTACCGCTTCGTTTCCGAAACTCGTCAAAAGCCACTCTGAAAACTCTTTGCGCGTCAGTTTCTGGGCGTGGGTTCCGGTTTTTTTCAGCCTCAACTTCCAATCCAACAATGCGTGTCGAAAAAAAGCTTTTGTGGAATTTTCTTGAGCCAACCTTCTTCGGTGGACTTGTGTTTCAAACAGGCTCAGCGCAAATTGTGAATGCAAAGACAAAACGTTTTTCTCTGCTTGAAACGGTTTTGTTGACGCATTTAAATTCAAGCCTAACTTCTGAAGACTTGAGTGCCAACTGTCCAACATGTCTTCAAAAGTCCCTGCTTCAAGAATGTGCTCGACAGCCTTTTTGGCAACTTCAACACGCCTCTTGAGTGTTTCAATAAAGCCTCTGCTTGAAGGCTCACTCTCTTGCAGAAGGCTTAGGCGGACAACATATTCATCCAAACTCTCTTGTTTGGAGTGGCGGCCTATGCCTGCTCTTAGCAGCCAAATGCCCACATCGTCATGGTGGACGAATGTCTTTTCAAAAAGCGGGTTCGAAAAAAACAGGTGGACTTGTTCAACCGGGAAGCCCTCCTCTATCCACTTAAGCCAACCTAAAATGGCATTCCCCAATGCACAGGAAGACAGCAACACCTCTTCCTGTATATGGGCGGGAATGGAATGCGAGGACAATTCATGCCACACAGCATGCGCCAAAACCCCATCCGTGCATAACACAACAGCTATGCTTTCGGGTGCAACTCCAAGCTTCAACAAGTGGGCAATGCGCCTTGTTGTTTCTCGTACCTCTCTGCAGGCATTGGGAGCAACAAAACAATCCCATGGAAGCTCACTCGCTTCTGGAAGCGTTTCGCGAAACACATGTTTGCACAATTCAAAAGCAGGGGACGCCGCATCCAAAACATCTCTTGTTAAATTTAAATTGGAGCTTTCTGCGTCTCGCTCAAACCCAGCATGCAACTCGTCAACAAGCCCATCCAACTCCGGGTTGTCAACACCACAGGTTTCAAGAAAAAGCTCGACGCCCACAGAGGAGAGGGCTTTGTCCAAAGCAAAAAAAAACCGCTGCTCCAAAGGCGTTGTTTGCACAAGGTTGTGAATGAAAACCTTGGAGTTGCACCAAAACTGCTTTGGAAGTTTCTGCTTGTTGAGTTCGTCAATGGCCGCATAAAGCACGTCCACTTCATCCATCAACAAACGTGCAGACAAAAGTGCGGCATATGTCTCCCAAACATCTGCAAACCACAAAAGCAAAGCCTGTCCTCTCAACTTGAAAGAAACTTGCCTCCAGTCTTCCAACAAGCAACCCTGCAGACGAATGCTTTTCAATTGCTCTATAAACAGCTGCGCAATACGGAAATCGGCTTCGTGCTCTCTGTTGTCTCGAAAATGCCGACGGACGGTCTCCCAAGCAATCAACACCTGCTCTTGAGGCGTGCACAAACGCTTCTCTTCAAAAGGAATGCACTGCTCAATGAAATGGCTCAAAAGCATATGGCTTTGCGCACAAGCTGCCCCATGCTTGCGCGCTTCTTGCTTCAAACTCTGCTCCAATTGCTCGACAGTGGTGAATATGTGGAGGCATGGCTTGTTCATAAGTCGCTTCGTCTGACAACAAAATTGGCCCGCGCCAACTCCTCTGCAGTCCCCTTCTTTCGAATGCTCAGCACATGTGCCCCCACCTTGGCCGGAATCCACCCGGAATACGGTATCGCCACCGTTAATGCCCATTCCTCGTCTAGAAAAACCTCCAATTCCTGGGCCCCCTGCGCCTGAATACGAATGGGTATCCTTTGTGCTTGTGCCGGCAAATCCGAAATCATTCTAAACTCATCCCCCTCTTTGGGCATCAACAGTTGAATGCCCTTCGCCTCCTGAAAACCAGCCTCTATGCCCTCCGCTTTGCAACGTGCCAATAAATCCAAATCCCTTGTCCACTCTGAGTCCTTCGCCCAACGGCTGAAAACTGCCCCAAAATCCTTCAGCCCCCCCATCCGCTTCTCTAAGGCCATACATTGTTCTGCCAATGCCTTCGGAAGGTTTGGAGAAACACCTATGTGTATAGCACAATGTTGCTGAGGTTCTGTCCCTGGAATAAACCACTCCTCTGCAAAAGCTGTGCAATGCGCTCCAAACAGCTGGCCTGACAGAGGACATATGCGCTGCCGACTTAACAAATTCTTTCCGGCAAGCGCGCTTGGAACCTGCTTGGCGCTCAAAAGACTCAAGACATGGTGGAATATGGGCGCTGCACCAGAAATGCCTGAAATACCCTGCATGGGGCTTCCATTGAAATTCCCAGCCCACACAGCAACCGTATATTCCCGCGTGTAGCCCGCAGCCCAATTGTCTGAATAGCCCTTCGAGGTTCCTGTCTTCGCTACAACCGGAAATGAAAATTGAAGCGAATTGTCAAACCCAAAAGAAGAAACACGCGCGCCATTGTCCGACAAAATATCCGCCAACAACGCAACAGCTTCCTGAGTCGCAAACCTTTGAGGCGGCGTGTCCACCCAAGGCAAACCTTCTTCTCCTGAAACACGAATTCCTCGACGAAGCGTTTGGAGTGGCAAAAGCAAACCCCCTCTGGACAAACCTGCATAGGCTTGCGCTACTTCCCAAAGAGAAACCTCCCCATTGCCCAACGCAAGCCCTAAACCATAGTGGACGGCATCCTTGGACAAAGAGTGAAACCCTGCTTTGTGTAACCCAATTAAAACCGTGCTCGCCCCCAATGCTTCCGCTATAAAAACAGCCGGAATGTTATAGCTGGAAGCCAACGCTTCTCGCAGACGAATGGGGCCGTGTGTTTTTTGGTTATAGTTCTTCGGCTTATATGCACCCTTCGACGCACCAAAGTCCGTCTCAATATCCGGCAAAACAGAAGCTGCTGTAAACCGCTTGCTCTCCAGGGCTTGTAAATAAACAAAAGGTTTCAACAAGGAGCCTGGCTGCCGAAGCATGCGCACGCCATTGTTTTGCCCTAAACCCTCCTCATCAAAAAAATCCTTGGAGCCTATATAGGCCAAAACTTCGGAAGTCGCATTGTCAACAACCAAAACCGCTGCCGAGGAAACTTTCCTGTCTGCGAGTTTTTTCAGCTCCTTCTGAACAATCTCTTCAACCTGCTTTTGAAGGCTCAAATCCAGAGTGGTCTCTAAAACAACGACATCTCCCAAATGTAACGCTTCTAAACTTCTCACCACCTCCTCGACAAAATGAGGCGCTTCAAACGCCGCCACAAAAGATGAAAAATCCAAAGGCGCTTCTTTGGCAACCTGCAACTCTTCTGCGGTTATGAATTGGTTGACAAACATGCGCTCCAGCACCCACAACTGGCGTTGCCTCAAATGGCTAAGGTGGCGGTAGGGGTTATAGGCCGTGGGGCTGCGAGGAATCGCCGCCAACAATGCCGCCTGCGCCAAAGACAAGTGCTGCGCTCTCCTGCCAAAATAAAGCAATGAGGCCGCTTCCAGCCCAACGGTTTGGTTTCCAAACTCGACGCGGTTGCTGTATTGCATCAACAAATGTTTCTTGCTTGCATGCGCTTCCAGGCGCAAAGCCCACAAGGCCTCTTGAAACTTTCCCCCCCAAGTTTTGCTGCGCGGCACCAATTTTTTGGCCAACTGTTGGCTTAGGGTGGAGCCCCCCGCCACCACCTTCCCCGCTTTTATATTTAACCAAAGGGAACGTAGAATGGCTGTTGGAGAAATGCCCATGTGTCCATAAAACCCTGCATCCTCAGCAGCAAGTAGGGCATGGACAAAATGGGGGGGAATCTCCTCTTCAGACAGTACAATGGAGCGGCCTTGCTGCGTGGGAAGCTCACGTATAAGGCTTCCATTCCTGTCTAAAACCCGCACCGAAGCAACCGGACGCAAATCCAAAAAACCCGGCGGCAACGGCTGCATTACCCATGCGCCCAAAAGCAAAGCCGCCACCAGCACAAAGCTTGCAGCAACTTTCAAAAGCTTCAACCTCTTGAGGCACATGTCGGGCTCAAGGTTGTGCGCCAGAAGGCAACACTTCAAAAACGGAGCCGGCGGTGCTTCCCCATACGTCGGGTTGGTACATTAAAGAAGCCATCGCTGGTTTTAAAACAAATTTCCCAAGAGTCGTCGCATGCGCCCAAAAGCGGTATTCATAGGTTCCCGGAGACAAAGCATCCGCAAACAACACCACTTTCGAGTCTCGAAGCTCCACGTGGTTGAAAGGAGACGCCCAAACAGGGTAGTTGCTTTCCGGCTCCGTCAACCCAGCCGAAGTCGCCAGCGAAGCGTTAACGGCTTCCAGTCCCGCAGGCAAAGGAATTTCTATCGCCACAAAATTCCGAAGTTGGTTGGTCGCAACACGCACCACAACACGCACCTTGTCTCCTGCCCAACACTTCTTAAGCTGAAGTTTTTTGCCCTCAGGCTCAAACCAACGCTGCACGGCAATGCCATGCTCCACAGGGGTTTGCGGCAATTGCTTGCTCATATATTTGAGGAGCGCGGAATAATAGAGGACACCTGCGCCTTCTTTCTCGAAAGCAAGGGGTTTTGACTCGCCAGCTACGCCGGACTTCAGCAATTTCTCCATCGGAATTTGTATGTTCTCCGCCTTAAGGCTTCTGCCCTTCAACACCTTTTCTAAAATAGCCTCGTCTCCTAAAAGTGTACGGGCAATAAAATCCGGTTCCTCCCTCTCCTTCTGACGTAAGACGTCTATCAGCCCCATGAGAGCAAAAGCGGCTTCCTGCGTTGAGCCCCATGAGCCGTCCTTGCGCCGCGAATCCTCCGCCAAATAACGCACCATCTTCGTTATGTAGGGGTGCTGGGGAGAAACCACAGCCAAAGTCTGCAAAACAGCCCCTGTCGTCCGTATGGGAGAGCCGAAAAAACCCTCCAAGTCCCGGCTGTCTTCAATATAAACCGTCTTCGCCGTCTCGCGGGCCTTCGACAACAACTCTTTGAGCAACTTCTCCGCTGAAGAGCGGTTTTTCTTCCCCATCCACAAAGCATGCGCCAACAAGGCTTTTGAAAAACTCGTCAGCTTGTCCTGTTGCTTTAGCAACTCCGGGTAGTAGCTGGGCTTGGGCTTTTGCATGCGCGCCAATACATAGGCGGCCATAACACGCGCCTCTATGTCTGCCTTCCAATAATTACAATCTGCGATACGCCCACCTAAAACCGCTTCCAGGTATTTCTCGGCTTGAAGCAACTTCTCCGGAGAAACCGCAAAACCCACTTCCCGCGCCCTCCATAAAGCAAGCGTTGTAAAACCGCTCACCCATGGGCTGGAGCAATGGGCGCTCGGCCAATAACGAAACCCCCCATCCAAAGCTTGCATGCTTAGCAACTCGTCCACATTCTTCTGAATCACCACATCCGGGTGCGCATTCTTGCGCAAACTCGGTTCGTCCGCACGCCAACGGTTCCATAGAGAAGTCAACTCTGAAGCAGCATCGCTCTTGTCAGGCCATGGCAGTTTGAATAGGCCCGCAATCTCCCTGAGCGCAATAAACGGAATCAGCCTGGAAGCACGTTGCTCCGCACACCCATAGGGGTATTGCACCAACTGCTTAAAACCTTCTTCCAAATTGCCCATGGCCGTCGAAGCAAGCTGAATATCCAACCCCCCAAAACTCTCCAATACACCCTCGGGAAGCTTCATCCCCTCCACCTTCTTCACCACTTCCTTGACGCCCCCACTGTCTATCTCCCCATAGGCGGCATAGGCCTGGGGAATACCGGCCTTCTCTATATAAAGCTCTTGTTCTACACCGTCGCTAAGGCTGCCCATCTCTATACGGAATATAAATTTTGCATCCCCTTCGCCTAAAGCTAGAAAACGAAAACGTACCTCCTGGGGCTTGCCGGCAACTACCGTCACCTTCTTGCTGCTCTCACCCCTCAACAACTGTATGGGGCCCTGTACCTGCGCACTCACCGTCGCCTCCGCCTTGCCCATCCCCACATCCATGGCATGGACAACAACTCCCGCCTCAAACTCATCACCTATCCTCAAAAACCTCGGCAAGGCCGGCTGCGCTATCAACGGCTTGTTCACGAGGAAATGCGTCTCACCCTTGCCAAAACGGTTGCCCTCGCCAACCGCTATGGCCATAACGCGAAACTTCGTCATGTTGTCGGGAAGTCTGAATTTCACCTGCGCCACACCGTTGCGCGTCAACACGTTGGGGTTGAAGTAGGTCGTCGTCTTAAACTCGCCTCTCACCTCTATCGCCTTCCTCCCTCCCCTTCCTCCTCCGTCACCCCCCTCGTCTTCACCCTTCTCCTCTTGGGCTCGCTTATAAACCAAATTTAACAAAGGCTCCGCTAATTGGGTATGCAACCCCCTTTGGCCATATATGCTTTCAATAATGTCCGGCGTCTTGTAGGCGGTGAGCGCTAAAACAGCCTCGTCCACAACATATAAAGTCACCTCCGCATCCGCCGCACTGCCCTTAAAATCCGAAACGGCTATGTCCACCACCACCTCTTCCTGCGGCCTGTAACTTGGCTTGTCCGTCTTGAGGGCCACCGTCAAACGCTTCTGCTTCTTCTCAACCTTAAACTCAATAAGCCCCATCCTCACCGCAGGACGCCCCGCATCCCCACCGGCTTCTATCCCTCCTTGCATCATACGCGGACGCATCACCAATACGCTGACAAAAGCATTGGGTATCATCTCTTCCGTTATGGGAATCTCCAACTTGTGCAGGGAGCTTTTCAACTCAACCACTCGCTGCGTCATGACGCCATCGCGCTCTACCATCACCAGGGCCGTCGCCTCAGGGTAGGGGGATTTGACAAGAATGTTGGCCGTGTCCCCCACACCATAAAGCTTCTTGTCCGCCACCAACTCCAACGTCTGCTCCTCATTTCGGTTCCAGGAAATAAACCCCTCCCCCAAAACATAAAAGCTGTCTTCTGTGCGGTGTATGCGCCCCTTCTCATCCTTCACTTCCGCCTTCGCCACATAGTAGCCGGGCTCAGCAACAACAAAAGTGCACACGCCGCCTGAAGCCTCCGGCCTTAAACTGCAACGCTGTACCTCCACCTCCTGCTTCTCATTTAAAGTCCTAAACCCACCCGTCGCGTCCTTTTGCTCTATCAGCTTCCACTCTATGCGGTTAAGCCGAAGCTCTACTGGTTGGCCCGCTATAGGCCTGCCTTCGGTGTCGGTTACCAATATGCCTATCTCGCTGGGCTTGTTTGTTTGAGGGTAGGTGCTCGGTAGTTTTAAACCCACCAAATAGGCCGCGGGGTATATGGAAATATGTGTAGCCCCCCCCGCCGCTTGCCTGTCTATATCCGTCGCAAAAGCTTCTATCGTATAGGTATAGGCGCTCTCCTTAGGCGCATCTACGGAGCGAAGGGAAATGGCATAGTCGCCCCCCTTCCCTGTCTTGCCCCCCCCAAAGGCAATACGGGACATCCCCTCCCCGCCTTCCTCCCAATAGCCCGCTTGTTCTCCAAAAACATAGAGAGGCATCTGCTCAAACCACAGAGGCTTGAGGCTCCTAAATACGTTCCACTTCAGGGGAGCCTCGGACATGGGAGAGCCAAAATAATAGCGCGCATCCACTTGGACATTCAAAGGCTCCTGCATCAGCAACGCTTTCTTCTCCGGCGTCAAAACAACGGAAAACTTCGGCGCACGGTATTCCTCAACCATGAATGAAGCGCTCGTATAATGTCTGTCGTTCTGCGCAACATGAATCCAACACGTGCCCAAATCAACGTCCTTGGGAATGTGCTCTGTCACGGAAAAAGTGCCCAAGGAAGACAACTCCGTCTCCTTCTTCCAAAGGACATTCTCGCCGTTTCCACATTGGGCTTTCACCTCCACCCGCGTGCCTGCTTTGGGCGTCTTCCAGTCGCCAAGCTCTATGTGGCGGGCGACGCCTTTTAGGTGCATCTCATCGCCCGGCCTATAAATGCCCCTGTCTGTGAAGAGTGCCCCCTTCGGCTCAAAACCTCTCGAAAGCCAACCACCGCTCATGCCAAACTGCCACGCAGAAAACATCTCCCACCGCGTGCTTGTCACCGTCGTCTTTCCCCCCTTCGTGGCCACAATGAAAAGCTCACTGTCAGAGGCGTCCTCAGAGAATGCCCCATTCAATGCCTCCGCTTGCCACCCCGGCATGGGCGCCAACCCCTGCTGGTCGCTCTTCCCCTCCCAAAGCAGTTCGCCGTTTTTGTCCAACAACTGAATGTCGGCATCCGCAATGCCTTGGGCATCTTGCATACCGGTTACCCAGGCCAGGGAGCTTGCATTGCCTATCCTCGCGTGGACGATGAAATCCGCTACTTGCACCAAGGTGGAAGCGCGCCGCGTGGAGCGGTCTGCGGCGTCATAAACATGTATCCACATAAACCCTCCCTCTTGAGGGTTCTTTAACAACTCCTCTAAATTCAATTTGTGGGAAGCGTGGACGTTTCGAGCAGCCTTCAGCTTGAGCGACTTCTGTATGTCAGGGCCCCTTCCCAACAGCTCCGTTATAGAAGAAGTAGGGTTATCTCGGTAGGCCAGGTTTAGCTGGTTATGCACACGCATAAACTCTTTGGCATCCAGCCGCCAAGCCCGTAGCTCCGCCCGCTCAAGGTTTTGGAAAAAAAGTGGAAGGCCTTTTGCAAGCTGGCTCAACTCAACCAGCGCATTGCTGCCGCCCAAGCTGAGAGAGGGCTCCAAGTCCGCTGTCGTTCCTTGGACAACAAAATCCGCCTCCAACTCCTGCTCAAACGCGTCTTTGAGTCCCTTCTCAAGCCGTATCTCATAGGAGGTGCCTGGAGCAAAGGAGGCATAGACGACGGTGTTTAAATCACCATATGTGTTGCAATAACTGTCAAACACCGTCACCGGAGGAATGGTTTTGAGTTTCTCCTTCAGCGAATCTCTGTCCAAACAATTGTTGGAGAAAATGCTCAACGGCCCCGTCGCAGCATGTATCTCCATCTTTCCCATGCGCAAAGGCCCGTGGGTGCGCCAGTTGCGCTCCACGCCCTCTTCGGTTTGCAACACACCCTCCGCTGCTTGCAGGGGAGACATTGAGAAATGGACTTGTCTATCCAATCCAAGAGGGCGAACGGGCGTCAGCACATAGGTTGTCCGCCGCAGGAAATCCGCTAAGGAGCTTTCATCCGCCAACATCTGATCGTAATCCTCTGTGGAGTCGCCGCGTGCCTGGGCCTCCTCTCGCTCCTTTTCAAAGCGTTCTCTTTGGGTAAATTTCTTCTCAAGCTGCAACAAAACGGGCACATCATCCCCACTTTGTTTGAGCACAGCTCGCTCCAACAATTGCTTCTCATTCACCGGCTGGTTGAAAACCAACTCTATTTTGGGAGACAAGGCCAAACGCAAATCATCCGCACGAGGGGAAAGCGAGAGAAGTTTGACGCGCTCATTTTCTGCACCAAAAGAATGGGCTTCTTTGAGCTCCGCTCCGTTGAGGGCCTTCAACCCTGCATGAATATGTACGGTGTATTCCGTCGACAGCGCGGGGGGCTTGGCGGGGACAAACTCCGCCGTGGTGGAGCCCAACCAATGCCACTCCCCTTCCAACTCAGGCTCCATGGAAGCAAAGGGCCGGCCGTTTGCCAAAATGGGCTCCCCATCCAAAACCTGCACAGGCTCCGAAAAAACAACCGTCGGGCCAAACTGCCCCTCCGCATTTTGGGCGCGGCTGGCCACCACCTGCAACCCCTCTGCGGGCGCCGGCGCCGGCGCACCCTCCAAGAGGGGCGGCAAGGGCAAAGGCTCCAAACCCTCCATACGCATTTTTTCGGAAACCACACCCTCCCCCCCACTACCGGGCGCCTCTGACTTTTTCCCTAGACAGCCCTCGCACCCCCACATTCCTAAAATAACCCCCAGGGCTAAGCTTAAAAACCGGCCATCTCTCACAGCAAACCTCCCGTCAAAAAACAACAAAGCCAAACAATGGAAGACGCCTCGACGGCCAAGCCCCCAGCGCCGCCCTCCTACACGCCATTGGGGCTGACTTAAACGCTTCTTTCTCCCCTTTTCCAAGAAAAAATGTACGCCCCTGTGGCCTTCTAACTTCCTGTTTTTTTGAATTCTTCCCCTATGCCGAATGCATTCATATTTGCGTAGTTTGCTAAATATATCCTCCCTAAACCCAGGGGGCTAGCGGGCCAGAGGCATAGGGTAGGTTTCCCCCAAGCGCTTTGAAACTGCGACAGAGGGTTGTATGCCGGCCCCGCTTGCGCTTGTATGCCGGGCCAGCATGCAGAGCAATGAATGTATACGTATAAAAGGCGCTAGGGAGCATAACCTTAAGGATATTTCCCTCAACATACCCAAATACCGGCTGGTTGTATTTACGGGTGTCTCCGGGAGCGGGAAGAGCAGTTTGGCCTTTGACACCCTCTATGCGGAGGGGCAGCGGCGCTATGTGGAAAGCCTGTCGGCCTATGCCCGCCAATTTTTGGGGCAACTGGAGAAGCCCAAATATGACAGCATTCGCGGGCTTTCCCCCAGCATTGCCATTGAGCAGAAGGCCGCCTCCTCCAACCCGCGCTCCACGGTAGGGACGGTAACGGAAATCCATGACTTTCTGCGCGTCCTCTATGCCTCTTTGGGGGTGCAGCATTGCCCCGGTTGCGGGCAGCGCGTCAGCAACCAAAGCGCCCAGCAAATTACGGATGAAATTCTCAAGCTGCCTGCGGGGCAGAAATTTCAATTGCTGGCGCCGCTTGTTTTGCAACGCAAGGGGGAATTCAAAGACTTGCTGCAAGACGCTTTCAAACGGGGTTTTGTGCGCGCGCGCATTGACGGCAAGCTGGTTTCTCTGGAGCAAAAACTTTCGCTCAGCAAAAAACACAAGCATGACATTCTGCTGGTGATAGACCGCTTGGTAATGGGCGAAGGAATAGGGGAGCGTCTTTCGGATTCGGTGGAGGCCGCCTTGCGCGAGGGGAAGGGCTCTTTGGTGTTGGCCGACGAGAAGGGGGAGGGAGGGCGCGTCTTCAGCGAGTTAAACGCCTGCCACCCCTGCGGCCTCTCCTTCCCTGAGTTAACCCCGGCCCGCTTTAGCTTTAACCACCCTCTGGGCATGTGTACGGACTGCAACGGCCTGGGCACCAAGCCTGAAATGGACGTGGAGCTGATTATTCCCAACACCAAACTCTCCATACGTGAGGGGGCCGTCGGCGTATGGGCCACCTCCATGTCCAAAGGCGAGGGTTGGACGGCGGAACTCATTGAAAGCCTCGCGCGCTGCTTCCAAATTGACTTGGACTGCCCCTGGGAAAAACTCCCCCAAAAGACGCGTACGCTGCTTTTGGAGGGAAGCCACGGCGAGTCCTTTCGTGTGAAGCACGCCTCCTGGGGGCAGTGGGACCAGACTTGGGAGGGAATACTCCCCATGTTGATGCGCCGCTTCAAAGCCACCGGCTCCGAATTGATGCGGCAATATTATATGCGCTTTTTCAGCAACAAAGCCTGCCAAAGTTGCCACGGCGAGCGCCTCAACCCTCCCTCCCGCTCCGTCAAACTCCACGGAATGAAACTCAGCGAGTTGACAAACCTGTCCATTGAGGAGGCCAAACAGTTTTTGGAAAACCTCAAACTCTCCAAACACGAGGCCTCCATTGCGCGGGAGTTGCTGAAGGAAATTAACCACCGCTTGGGGTTTTTGTGCAACGTGGGCCTGTCCTATTTAAGCCTGGACAGGAGTGCCGCCACACTCTCCGGAGGGGAGGGGCAACGCATACGCCTGGCCTCCCAAATGGGCAGCGAGTTGACGGGCGTGCTTTATATATTGGATGAGCCTTCCATCGGCCTGCACCAGCGCGACAACGCGCGCCTGCTGGACACACTCAAGCAGTTGAGAGACTTGGGCAACACCGTTTTGGTGGTGGAGCACGACGAGGAAACCATTCGGGCGGCGGACCACCTTGTGGACTTCGGCCCCCATGCCGGCCAACAAGGCGGCCACATTGTCGCCGAAGGCAGCTTGCAAACCCTCCAAACCACCCCCCAAAGCCTGACGGGAGGCTTTCTCTCCGGCCGCCTCAAAATTGAAATACCCCGACGAAGACGCCCTGCCCACACGCAAAAGCTGCAACTGCTGGGGGCCCAGGCGCACAACCTCAAAAGCATTGATGTGGCCTTTCCCCTGGGTACACTGACGGCCATTACGGGGGTTTCCGGGGCGGGCAAAAGCACGTTGGTGAATAACATTCTGCTGCCGGCCCTCATGAAGCACCTGCATGACAGCCAAACGGTGGTGGGCGCCCACAAGGAGTTGCGCGGCCTGTCCTTCCTCGACAAAGTCATTTCCATTGACCAAAAACCCATCGGCCGTACGCCGCGCTCCAACCCTGCCACCTATAGCAAAGTTTTTGACAGCATACGCGAGGTGCTGGCCCAAACGCCTCAGGCCAGGGCTTTTGGCTATGCCCCCGGCCGTTTCAGCTTCAACGTGAAGGGGGGACGCTGCGAAGCCTGCCAAGGCGATGGCGTCAAGCGCGTGGAGATGCACTTCCTCGCGGACGTTTTTGTGCCCTGCGAGGTGTGCGGCGGCAAACGCTTCAACGACGCCACCTTGAGGGTGAAATACAAAGGGAAGAATGTGTTTGAAATGCTGGAAATGACGGTGCGGGAGGCGGCAAGTTTTTTTGAGGTGCACAAGGAAATTGCGCGCGTCCTGCAGACGCTGGAGGACGTGGGCCTCTCCTATTTGAAGCTTGGGCAACCCAGCCCCACGCTTTCGGGCGGCGAAGCCCAACGCCTGAAACTCTCGCGCGAGTTGGCCAAGGTGGCCACAGGAAAAACCCTCTATATCCTCGACGAGCCCACGACGGGGCTGCACTTTGACGACATTCAAAAACTGCTTCGCGTCCTCAGCCGACTGGTGGAGGCGCAAAACACCGTTTTGGTGATTGAGCACAACCTGGACGTCATTAAATGTGCCGACTGGGTAGTGGACTTAGGCCCCGAGGGGGGGGCTAAGGGGGGTTATTTGGTAGCCCAGGGGACGCCGGAGGAGGTAGCGCAGGTAGCGCAGAGTTATACGGGGCAATACCTCAAGGCACTGCTCTAAGAGCGGCTTAAGGTTGAATGGAGTTGCTGCGGCACACGGGTAGAAATGTGGAGGTTGATGAGCTGGGGGCGAAGGGGTTCATGCCGGCAGCCCCCTCTCGCCCCCGTTCCATGAAACGCAGCACCCCCTCCCTTGACTGCCCCCCCAAAAACCGGGTAGGGCGGCAGCCCCTATGGGTACCCCAAACAACGCGGGGGGGCAATATGGGGTGCTGCCAAAGAAACGCCGGAGGCGAGGGCCGACAGCCGGGGCCTCGCACGGGGGGTAGGGTTAGTAGTAGGGGGGAGGGGGAATTTTTTATACAAGCCCGCCGCAGGTGAAAGTACCCCCCTAAAAAAATATTTTTTTTCTAAAATAATACCCCCCTAAGAAAGTACTTTTCCCCCCGCCCGGAGGGCAAAAAGCCCTCCCCTTTAACGAGTCATCCCGCGCTTGCTGCTTTCAATAAAACGGATGAGCTCATCTATTTCTGCTTGCCCCGCATGCGTGGCTTTCAGGCGATCCAGCGCCTCACTCAAACTCAGCTGAGAGCGGAAGAGAATGCGGTAGGCCTCCTTAATGCGCTCCTGCTGCTCCTGGCTAAAACCGTAGCGCGAAAGCCCTACCTTATTCAAACCCGCTAACTCGGCCCTGTCTCCTTGCGCAATACAATAGGGGAGTACATCCATCGTTACCATGGAGCCCCCTGCAATAAAGGCATGTTTGCCTATGCGCGTAAACTGGTGCACCGCGGACAGGCCTCCCATAATAACACCATCGCCTATCTCTACATGCCCGGCCAAATTGACGGCATTGGCCAACACGCAGTGGTTTCCTATTTTGCAGTCGTGCGCCACATGGGCATAGGCCATCAGCAGGTTGTCATCCCCCAGCTGGGTTAGCCCTCCGCCCCCCTCCGTCCCTATGTGCAAAGTGGCATATTCGCGAATGGTGTTCCTGTTGCCAATGACAAGCTGCGTCCGCTCCCCGGCATATTTCAAGTCCTGGGGTATCTCTCCCACCGAGGCAAACTGGAAAATCCGGTTCTCCTCCCCCATCGTCGTGTCCTGCGCAATCACCACGTGCGGGCCAATACGGGTTTTGGCCCCTATGCGTACGCGGGGGCCTATAATGGAATAGGGGCCTACTTCCGCTTCAGGGTGTATCTCCGCCTCAGGGTGTATCATCGCCGTAGGGTGTATGCTCATAAACTGTCCCCTGCCTCTTTGCGCCTTAATGTAGCCATAAACTCCGCCTCCGCCGCTAAATGGCCGTCTACCGTCGCCTCCCCCTTGTGTTTCCATACGGCGCCCTTGCGGCGTAAAGTGGTGACTGTCAACAGCAACTTGTCGCCGGGTACCACTGGCCTGCGAAACTTCGCCTGGTCTATCGCCATCAAATAGGAAACATTCTCCTCGGGAGAAAGCTCGGCCGTTTTATAGGCCAATATGGCGCAGGCCTGCGCCAATGCTTCCAATATGAGGACGCCCGGCATCACCGGGTGGTTGGGGAAATGCCCCCCAAAAAAAGGCTCGTTGAAAGTCACATTCTTGAAGGCCACCAAACGCTTGCCCGGCTCAAATGTCTCCACACGGTCTACCAGCAAAAAAGGGTAGCGGTGGGGAAGGAGTTGCTGAATTTCACGAATGTCCATGCTCACGGGTCTTCTTTCTTTTCGAGTTCTTCAAGGCGCCGCTTGAGACGGCTTATTTCTTTTAGCAGCTCAGGCAACTTGTGGGCAGACAACATAAACTTCAACCAGTCGACGTGCCTAAAACCACTGTAGCCTGAAACTTGCGCCCCATCCTCTACGTCGCGGCCTATCCCCGTTTGGGCTGAAACCATCACCCGGTTCCCTATCGTTAAATGGTCCGCTATCCCTACTTGCCCTGCCAGCACTACCCCGGCCCCTACCTTGACGGAGCCGGCTATCCCCACCTGGCCGCAAATCAACCCCAAAGGCCCTATGTGGACGTTGTGCCCTATTTGGACAAGGTTGTCTATCTTCGTCCCCCGCCCTATCACCGTCTCCCCCGTCGTCGCCCTGTCAATGCAAGTGCCCGCCCCCACTTCTACGTCGTCCTCAATGCGCACAATGCCCACTTGCGGAATTTTGACGTGCGCCTTCTGCTCCGCATCAAAAGCATAGCCAAAACCGTCGGCGCCCAATACCACCCCCGCGTGAAGGGTGACGCGGTGGCCCACCACCACCCCCTCCATTAGCACCACATTGGGGTAAACCCAACAGGACTCCCCTAGCACCACCCCCTCGCCTATAAATACCCCGGGGAATAATACCGAGTGCGCGCCTATCACCGCCCCTTTGTCGATGAATACGTTGGCCATAATGCAGGCGCTGGGGTGTACCTGCGCACTGGGGTGTATGCGCGCCGAAGCGTCTGTGCCGGGCGGCCGCGGGGCGCGCGGGTGAAACCAAGCGGCCACCTGCGCAAAGGCAAGCGCCGGGTTGGGCACGCGTATCCAATTCATGCCCTCCACAGGGGGCGCATCCTTGCGGGCCAACACCGCCAACGCGCGTGTGCCCAACAAGGCCTTCCTGTAGCGGGGACTCGCAAAATAGGAAAGCTGCGTCTTGCCCGCGGACTCTAAACTCGCAACCCCCCCTACCACGGCGTGGACGTCCCCTTCTACCTCACCCCCTATGCGTTGAGCTATCTCCCCAAGCGTTTTGGAAGCGTTCATTTCGCAGGCGTACCCGGCTTTGCTGGAGGCTTGGCTGCCGGCGGCGCGGCTGCCTTGTGCTTCTCATTATAGGTGCGTACCAACTCGTTGGTATAGTCTATGCTTGGAGGCGCCCATACCAACCCTGAGTTGGTTTTCTCCAACATGAGGGTTAGCCCCTCCCGCTGGGCTATGGCGGTAATAATAGGCTCCATTTTATCAAAAATATTCTTAAGCTCTTTTTGCTCTACTTGGGCCATCTCATCCTGCATCCTTTGGGCTTTCTGAAAAAACGCAGAGGCCGTGGTTTGCAGCTCCGCCACCTTCTGGCCACGGGCCGCTTCACTCATCATCGCGGCCTGCTTCTGAAAATTTTCTTGCTCGTTCTTTATTTTGTTCTCTTCCGCTTCCAGTTCCTTTTTGCGCTTCTCAATCTCTTTCTCAAGCTTCTGCCGCGCTTGCTGGCCTTCTGTCACCTCTCGCAAAGCACGCTGCAAATCCACATATCCAAGCTTCACGTCGGCCAATACAGGCAACGCAAGCATAAAACCCAACAATAGAAACTTTTTCATCAACACAACTCCTTCAAACAAAACAGGGCCCTTCAACGGCAAACGAAGGCCTTGGAAAACGGTCAAAACAGCCTTAGTACAAGCAAAGCTACCCGTCTTGGTTTAATTTCAACTTCATGCTCGCTGCTTCCGGCAGGAGTTTCCACCTTTAGCACGTGCTTGCCTGGGCTTAAACGCGCCCGCGCTACCTGAAACTCGGCCGGCAAACTCCCCCAGGAGCGGGTGTCGGCCTCTTGCGTCGAGGCCAAAAGCGCAAAAGCCAACATTCCCAACCCCGTGCTTCGCGTTGCCGCCCCTATGGCTGCGGCAATGCCCCCCTTCACAGCTAAAACAGCCAGAGACTTCGCTACCAGGCGGTTAACCCGCTCGTTTAAATGAATACGCGCCACCTCATCCAGAGAGTTGATAACCTCCGCCCCAATGCTCTGCCCCCCCACCACTACCCTCGCTTTCGGAAATTTCCGCTGCCGCTCCGGGTAGACAGGGACAACCAAAATTTGGTCTTCCTGGCCCCCCTCCACCGTCCGCTTGCTGCTCTGCTTCTCCACTATCAACCCCATCTCCACAAGCACAACCAATTGGCCCTCCGAGGGCAATAGGGGGCTATGCGGAACCGAAGGGTATATTTTGAGCAAGTCCCTATAGTCGTCTTCCCTATCCGTCAGCTGAGCCAAACGTAATGCAGGCTCCGCCGCTAAACCCAAACGTTGCAACCTGGCCGCCTGTATGTAGTCAATGGCCGCAGCATCCATATCCCCGGCATTCTCATAGAGGATGCCGCTCACATAACGCGCTATGGCCAACTGCTCATAGGGCTTCTTCTCTTCGGCTACCATCTTCCTAAACTTCTCGTCTACACGGCGCATCTCCACCAAGGCCCCCTCCTCCTCCCCCTTCTCCGTATAGTTAAGCCCTTTGAATACCGACACCATCAGCTTCTCAAAATCCTCGGCCTTATAGGCCTTGACGCCCTCATTCGAAACGAGGGCCATCGCCTCCTCGGAAACAGAAACGGCGTCCAAAGCCTCGTTGAGTTTCTCCGCCTCCGCCAAAAACCGGTTGCTCTCATCCCAACGCTTTGCCGCTCGGAGAAATGTCCCCTTGTCCAACAAATAGAGGACGTTGTCATTCTCAGGCGGCCCTTTGGGGAAGGCCTCGTCCAACAAGTCAACCGCTCCCTCAGGGTTGTGGTGCACGAAAGCTTCACGCGCACCCGCTGTCTTCAACATATAGGTATTGGCACAACCCCACAGGGCCGTGCTGCACAGCAAAAGCACAACCCCTCTGTATGCAGACATTCTGCCCTCGGCAGCTTGGGTTACCAACGGGTTCTTTTCTTCTCAAACTTCTTGCGCAACTCCTTCTCATCCGTCCATTCAATAACGCCGGAGCGCAGGTTGTGAAGTTTGGTCGTCATTTTATAGTATACCAGTTTATCGCGGCCTACTTCCTGAATAATGGAGCTGATTTCACCCGTCATCAGGTAGTCCGCTGAGGCCTGCTGCCCGGGCCCCTTGGCGGCTTCCGCGGCAACATAACCCGACTGCTGGTATTCATATTCCTCTGCAATCTCCTGGCGGGCGGCTTTGTCTTGAAAAGCAAATTTGCCCGTCTGCCCAAGGTTCACCTGAATTTTGTCCGCCAAGGAGCGCATGTCGATGTGCTCAGAGGTGCTGTTTTTAAACTTGCCTATAATAATAATGGGGCGCCCTTGAATGGTGACGAAATAGCCTGAATTGGCCAGAGAACCGACCATTTTCTTGGCTATCAACTGCAAGTCGTTCTCGTTGAAATGGTCAGACAACATCTCAATCTCATTGGGGTCTTCATAGGCGCCTCGTGTAAACGCCCGCGGCCCCCCACAACCTAGGGCCAGCCCTAAAACGCTGAGGAGGACAACAATACCATATGTTTTTCTTTGCTCGCTCATATCTTTCTTCCCTAGTTCCACTCGCACTGAAAACGACTGTCCACAAAATGCCATTGGTGCGCCAACATGAGGTCCTGCTTGTGCGCAATGGACAACTCACAAACACTCTGCAATGAGGCGCGCGGATATTCAAAGCTATAAGCTTTTGCGCGCTCTTTTTCTTTCTCGCTCAACTGCTCCGGGTGCTTCAACGAAGGGTTCGCACTCGAAACCACGAGGACTTGCCTTTTGCCATAGGTTTTGAGGGGCAATACGCCTGCCAGACGAATACGGCGGACTTTCTTCGTCAGCATGAAGTCGCTGCGGTCCAATTCCTCTTCATGCAAAAAACGCTTGTTGAGCAATTCGTTGACGTCCACTCGAAAAACCCGCGTCAGCTCACCGTCTTCTATGAAAAAATAGACATAGGACTGCCGGGCTTCCCGGCTGGTTCCCGAAAATTCCAAACTCACCAGCAAATGCAGCGCTCGGTTGGGCTTCAATGCATGCAAGGAAATGGCTTTCAAAATCTCCTCCGAAACCTTCGCCTTCTTCAGCCGAATCAACCCCTCTGCACTCGCATCACAGGCACAACGCCGCTCCTCAATCATTTTTATAATGGTGGAAGGCGTAAATTGGGCTTTCACAAGGCTCAATACCTCCGCGTCCGTCAACGGAAGCTGCGAGGAGCGCTCATAAATTTTCGGCAAGTCGTTGGCTTGCCAATTCACAATGTGAATGGTTTCCGCCTGCCCCGAGGGAAAAAGCGCCAACGAGGGCGCCGCCCACACTTGTATGGAACATAAGGCTGCCACCAACCCTAGGGAGGTTTTCATTAGAAACGCCACCCTAGGTTAAGGCCTACACGTATTTGGGAGGGCATCTTCCCCTTCCCTATGGGTAAGTCCCATACCCCCAATAGCCCTATCAGCAAATGACGTATAATCACCATGTCCACCCCAAGCTGCGGAGAAATCGCAAACCGGGAGTTCTTATCCCTCCCGTCATGCGCAAGCCCTGCCTTGCAACTCGCATGAAAGCTCATTATCCACGTGTCCGTCCGAAACGTCGGCCCTATCAGCGCCATAAAACGCTCCGTGTTAAAAGCATAGTTCAGGTGTACCCCCATGAGGGCCCAGTCCGTTATCCAATAGGAGCCTGTGCCCCCTACATAAAGCGGCGTCCCCGAGGCTGTGGACTTCTTCACCGCAAAATTGGCGCCCCAGTCCACCGCAACCGAAAAATAACCCACCGTGGAGCGGGAATAGCCCCCATGCCCCCACTCGGAATTCTCCGGCCCGTCCGTCCTCCCCCCTTGCCTCTGCGCTAAACCCTCTGTCGCCCCCAGCATCCCCAGCAAAACCACAAACCCATATAACTGACTTCTGCTCATCGTCGGCTCCCTGTCTTTCTTCCCTGGACGCTCATCCCTGGAAAATATTCATTAACCGCCCCAATAGGCAAGCCCATTGCCCTCCCCTCCCCTTCTGCCCTAGGGCTTTGACTTATCATAACAACCCCTTCCTCTTGCTTCTTTAGCTACGTAACCCAATATTGTCCATAATTGCTTACATGCGCATACCCTTTGAATTTGCGCTCGGGAAATACTCCGTCTATGCTCTCCTCGTCCATGCAACTTTTGGCCGCCATCTTCTTCCTCGCGGGAGCCCATGCCTCGGCCCCTGTGTTGAAACCGGAGCCCTCGGAAAACGTGGGGCCCCTCCCCCATCTCCACCCCCCTGAGGAGACGGAGGCCTTGGCCCTTCTCCAACAAGGTGACTTGGACGAAAATACCCCTGCATTCGGACGCGCCACCCTCTATCGCTTGGGCTATGCGAATGCCGTACGCAGCTATTTGGAAGCCGGCTTGCAACACTGGGAAACCGAGGGGGAGCCCCTGGCCTTCCTTCTCCCCCCCGTTGCGGACATACAGGCATTCAACGTCGCACATGTGCAGGAGCGCTATGACATTCCCTTGGAAATGCGCCCCCTCGTCGCCAGCTATGTGCAACTCTTCCAAGGCAACGGCCGCAAATGGTTCGTCCGCTGGCTGGGACGCTCCACCCGCTATGCCCCCCTCATGCGGCCTCTCCTCGAAAAAGCCCAACTCCCTAAAGATACCGTCTATTTGGCGATGATTGAGAGCGGCTTCTCACCCCATGCCTATTCCTGGGCCCACGCCGCCGGCCCTTGGCAGTTTATCCCTACGACGGGGGCCTATTATGGCCTTCAACAAAATTTCTGGGTGGATGAGCGGAAGGACCCCCTTAAGTCTACCCTAGCCGCCGCCCGCTATTTAACGGAACTCTATCGTAAAACCGGAGACTGGTATCTCACCTGGGCCAGCTATAACGCCGGCGAAACCCGCGTGCGCCGCCTCATGGAACGCCATGCCGCTACGGACTTTTGGGAGCTCTCCGAGGCCAGCAACCTCGCCCAGGAAACCAAACACTATGTCCCCAAACTCATCGCCGCCGCCCTCATCGCCAAACACCCCGAGGCCTTCGGCTTTGAGCGCGAGGAAATCGCCTATCAACCCCTCTTCGAATTCGACGAAGTCCTCCTGGAAACCGCCGCGGACTTAAACGTCATCGCCCGCCTTACCAACAGCTCCGTGGAAACCTTGCAGGAGCTGAACCCGGAGCTGCTGCATTGCTATACCCCGCCGGCCTCAAACCTTAACCCCTATGCCCTGCGTATCCCTAAAGGAAGCAAAGAGGCCTTTACCCAAACCTTCGCTCCTCTGTCCACCCAACAAAAATCCAACGCCCAACCCTATGTCGTCCGCAAGGGCGACAGCTTTGGCAAAATCGCCGCTAAGGCCAAAATACACCCCGAAGTCCTCGCCCAATTCAATGGCCTTCCCCCCAATACCCCCCTGCGCGTCGGCCAAACCCTCGCCCTCCCCAAAGTCGAGTTGCTTTCCAACCCCCTCCAAAACAATTCCTTTGCCCAACTCCAGGGCAAACGGCCTCGTACCTATCGCGTTGTCAGGGGAGACTCGCTCTGGTCCATCGCACGTAAATTTGACGTGAAGCTCGAAAACCTCGCCGACTGGAATAAAATGTTGCTGCGCAAAAACAAAACCCTATTGCCGGGCGTTCAGCTGAATGTCTGGCCGGGCGCCCCCGCCCCTGCTAAGGCCGCTAAGCCTAAACCTGCCCGAGCCTCCTCCCTCCCCCTATCCGCTAACACTCCTGTAGGGCTCAACTAAAAAAGGGGGGGGTATTTTTCGCCTGCGGCGGGCTTAAAAAAAACAACTCTTCTGCCCTCCCGGGGGGGGGTTCTCTTGGGCCTGCGGCCCGGCTGTTTTTAAAATTCCCCTCCGGGGAGGGGTACCGGCGTAGCCGGGGGGTGGTAGTTGTTTAGGGCTCAGGGCTGTAGGGGGGTAGAAATATTCTTTTCGCCCATTCGAGCGTTGGTTTTCTTGGGCCTGCGGCCCGGGCATTTCCGCTGCGCGGGCGCTGTAGGTTTCGCCTCCCGGCGAGTCACTTTTTTGTGTGACAAAAAAGTAACCAAAAAAACACCCTCCGGGGCTCTGCGAGGCCCCCTACCGGGGTTGGGGCATTGCAGTTAGCCCCCCCTTCAC